>NZ_JAWLCI010000025.1:2715-63986 GCF_041687215.1 Mariniphaga sp. | reverse complement strand
TTAAATAAAACAACTTTTGTCTCATAGTTTTTAATTATTGGTTATCGTTCTTATTCTATACAATTTACAGATATTTTATCAGAAAAAAGCAAATGAAATTCAAGTTTATAAATTCTATACAATTTCTGAAAATCAGAGTACGTTATCAGGATTTGCAACGAACATCCGGGTACTTTCCGAATAGACATCCCCGTTCGGATCGGGGTAAAGCAAGTCGATGTAAAAAGCACGGAATCCGGATTCGGGATAATTCACTTGAATTGAAATTTGATCTTCCACTTCAGTTTCAACGGCCTGGCTGACGAATTCATTGTCCCTGAAATCGCGGTCTTCTGAATCGCAGGTCCACAAAAAAACACCAGCCAGTTCATCTTTTGAAACATCAACTTTCACAACAATTTCCTGTCCATTTTCTTCGAAACTCCACGAGCATTCGGGATAATCCTTTTTTTGCAGCGTTTCGGCAAAAAACGAACTCAGCGCCTGAATGGCCTGCTTTTTATCACCCAATCCATGACCTGCATTGGGAACATAGTGCAGGTAATTTTCGCCCGG
This sequence comes from Mariniphaga sp., assembly GCF_041687215.1. NCBI lineage: Bacteria > Pseudomonadati > Bacteroidota > Bacteroidia > Marinilabiliales > Prolixibacteraceae > Mariniphaga > Mariniphaga sp. The sequence continues at coordinate 63,431 of NZ_JAWLCI010000025.1, read as the reverse complement.
AATTTCATAGATATAATGTTTAATGGCATCGGCAGGCCAGTATTCATCGTTGGTTCCATTGAAAATGAGTTTGGGCATAGTAAGTTTTTCACGGTATGAAAATGGATCGATCATGGTGGTGAGTTCCTGACCATCGGGTGTATTTACGTCCTGCGCAATTCCCAGCTCCACGTAATCCTGAATCTGAATACTGTAATCGCCCCAGGCTTCCACATGGTAGCTGATACTTTTGGGCATGTTCAGCATGTCTATCACCATGGGAGCAATAGCTTCAACCCGTGGGTCGCTGGCACCGGTAAGCCAGGTGGTCCAGCCGCGTTTTGATGCGCCTGAAACCAGAAACCGGTTAATTTTTTGATTCAATGTTGCCTCTGAAAATTCCTGTACGGCATCCATGGCGCGCATGGCGCTTTTTACCATGGGAAACAGCAATGGCCAGGTAAAGTCTTTGTCGTTCCTGTAATTATGAAATGTTAGGGAAATAATTTCATCTTCGGTTAAGTCGCCAAACAGCGGCTGGTTGGGTACCTGAAAAACCACAGCAACAACAGCGCTGTTTTTTTGCGCGATTAATCCCATCATCTGAATTGTGCTGTCGTCAGGTTTTTTCCAGTTAGGCATTTCATCCTTATTGCTGCCGCCGGTAATAAACAAAAGCGCTCCGTCGTAATTTACTTCATCCGGAACTATTACCGCCACCTGATGACGCCAGGTATATTCGCGCCATTTTTGGGAAGTAACCATCAAATTGTAAAGTTTTAAACCGTTTACGGCATGCGAATCGTACAATTCCCAGGCAAAAGAGTTGTCGTTGTTTTCCAGATAAGATTGCAGTGCGGTTTCCGGGGTAACTTCTTTTTGAGTTTGACATGAAACCAGTAGAAAAAAGATTGATAGCAAAAAAAACAAGCGTTTAAAAGTATTATTCATTCGTTTATGTTTTAAAGATTATTTTTGGCTTTTACAAAATTAAATCGAGGCATTTGAGCCAGAATGCGTTGTAATGTTCCCAGTAAACAATATTGCAGCCCCAGTGCGGAGCGGGATCACTCATGTAGGCCAGTACTTTTCCTTTTTCAATTTCGCCGTAAACAAGCAGTGGGTCGTTGGTTTCTTTTATGCGTAGAATGGTATCGAAACCTTCGCGCTCTTTGGTTTGGTTGTAGCCCAGAATGGGAGGCATTTCGTTCAGATTTACTTCTCCAAAGTGTTTTGCCCAATTTGGATCGGCAACCGGATAAAAGCCTTCGGTGCTTTCTACCAGGTCATCGCCTTCAAGGCATTGAACCGGAAGGATTTCTTTCAGTTTGGTACGTCCCCAGCCACCTTTGCCAATTTCGCCGGAGAAAGAAAGCCAGCCGCCCATAAACATGACACTTTTCCCGCTTTTTACCCAGTCGTTGGTTAGCCGGCAGCGGTCGGGTTGGGTTAAAATGCCTTGTCCCATTTTTTCGCGATCGAAAAAATTGGGCGCCAGTTGAAAGTTTTTGGCTTCAATGTCGCTGAAAACCACCACATCGTATTCTTCCAGTATTTTTTCGTATTCGCCCGGCCCCATTTTGTAAAAATCCCAGGCCGGAACTGATTTCACATAATGTTCGTTCGACGACTGAAAAGCCTTCATCAGCCATTCGCCATAGTTGAAAATGTCTATTCCCTTGTATTCGTAATTAAAGGGTGATTCCGCAAATATGGGCCCCATTAAAACAGCCCAATCGCCAACATAATAGATTTTTGCCATAGTGGTTAAAGTTAAATTAAATGCTGTCTTTATCGATTTAAGTATATGTAAATTAATGATCTTAATGTGTTAAAGTTGCCTGGCCAAATACGTTTATTCATAATAGCTGATTTAAATACCTACATAGCTTTATTGTGTTAAATCAAATTTAAGCAGAATGTAGAAATTTTGCTTGTTGAAAATTGGTTATTTTTTATGGAATTTTAACCTGAAAAGAGGAAATTAATTTTTCAATTGTTTGTTTGCGGTTAAAAATTGACAATGTCGGAAATGCTGATTTTGGGCATGTTATCCAAATCCTGCATAGCGTTTATTAAACCGGCTTTTTGATATTTGGCCAAATCGACTGAAGAAATTGGACAAACAGATATTTTTTTTTCATGAATGAGCCTTGCACGTTGGGTGCCTGGCAGTAGTGGCGTGTCGGGCGTCCACCATTTCCGTCCATCGAAAAACACAACGTTGGAAATATAGCTGTCGGTAATGAAACCGTTTTTTACGATGAGGATATCATCGCAGCTCTCGCGCTGTTCAAAAAGCGTATTTAATTTTTCGCGGTTTGTGTATTTAAAACGGTAGTCCAGATCATTGGCTTCAATTAATTTGAGGCTTTTTACAGACCGGTATTGGTGTGGATGGAATTCAACTTTTTCGATTTTTTCACCAAAAATTACCCGGCAACGAAAAAGTCCTTTACGGAATTCATCTGGAATTTGAATAACATTTTCGAGGTTGATTTCATCTTTGCGATGAAACAAAGCCCTCCGGGTCAGGTTAAACCGGGCCTGGTGATAGCGGAGATTAAAGAGTTCCCCGTTTTTGCATTTTATGGTTTCAACCAACTGGTACATATACTTTTTTCAGCATTTCTTCGTATTCGGTTTCGGCTTTGCTCATAAATGTAATTCCGCCACCACTTTTATAAATCAGCTTTCCGTTTTGGTTTTCAATATACCGGATGAGTACGCAACTGTCCAGATTTTTCCCATCGAAAACTCCGAATATTCCGGTGTAAAATCCCCGTTCGTAATTTTCAGCTTCATTAATAATTTCTACGGTTTTCTTTTTGGGCGCACCTGAAATAGAGCCGGCCGGCAACATGGAAAACAAAATATCTCCGATTTTGGAGGGATAATTTTCAGGTAAATCGCCGGTAATTTTTGAACTTACCTGCCACAAATCCTTATTGTTGGTGCGAATTTTTTCGAGGTACCTGAACTTTTCTACCCGCACATTTTCGGCCACCAGACTCAGGTCATTGCGGATCAAATCCACAATGGTGTTGTGTTCGGCCAGCTCTTTCGAATCGGAAAGAATCAACCCTTCGGCGTTTTCTGCCTCGGCATCAATGGTTCCCTTCATGGGAAAAGAACTGATTTGACCGTTTCCAATTTTCACAAAAGGCTCGGGCGAAAAACAGACAAATTTATTCGGAAGCATTATTTTGTAAGACGCACTGCTGATTTGGAAAATTTCTTCGAGCGAAAGGTTGGTTTCCACCTGGGTCGGCTGGGTGAAATTCAGCAAATAGGTATCGCCACTGTGAATATGTTGCTGCACCAAATCGAATCCCTTTTTATATTCAGAAAAAGAAACAGGAAAAGTTTTCCAATCCGTCAATTCTGTTTTTTTTCCTGAAATTTGAACAGAGCTTTTTGCGGGTATTTGCCATTGCAGTTTTTCCTGCGGAGTATCACCAGGAAAAATCAGCGGGTTTTCCATCAGAAAATCAATTAGAAAAACAAAGGATTCGCCCCGGTTTCCAAGGCGGTTCATTTCCAACTGTATTTTTTCTGCATTATTCATCCTGGCGGGCAAAGTTAGAAATTTTTGGATGAGAGAAATTTGGAAAACAAATTTCCAATTTTCAGAATAAAAAGATGCTTTAGATTTTTTGTAAGTTTGTAACAACATTATTGAAAACATTTTATGACAACAGTAATAATAGATACACGTTCGGAAGAAGCAAAAAAAATGGTTGAATTTTTAAAATCCACCCGTTATGCGAGGGTTGTGGAAGAAAATGTCCCCAACGAAGAAACACTGGAAGCGATTCAAGCTGCTGAAGAGGGAGAAGTAAAGTCATATTCTTCAGCCAAAGAATTGATGAGTTCGCTTAAAAAGAAGGCAGGTGTATAAATTAAAAACTACCAACAGGTTTGAAAAAGATTTTGTCAAGTGCGTCCGGCGAAATTATAATCTCAATGCTTTAAACGAGGCACTCGAATTGTTGGAAAATTCAGGGAAACTTCCCAAACAATTTAAAACACATCCTTTGTCAGGAAAATATAAGGGTTTTTGGGAATGTCATATCAGACCAGACTGGTTACTTATTTGGAGGCAAAATGATAAAACAAAAATTATTGAGTTAACTAGGACTGGAACCCACTCAGATTTATTCAGGTAGTTTCTTTGGCTTTCTCAATTAGTTTTTAAGATTTTAAAAGTTCGATTTTCAACTTTCCAAATTTGAATTCAATTTCATTTTCAAATACCGGCAATATTTCTATTTTTGACTGAAAATTGCATTGAAATGGATATTGGAAAGAATATCGCAGAAATAAAACAATCTCTGCCTGATGAAGTGAAACTGGTTGCAGTTTCCAAAAATAAATTGCCCGAAATCATAATGCAGGCTTACAATGCCGGGCATAAAATTTTTGGCGAAAACAAAGCACAGGAGTTGATTCAGAAGTACGAAAAACTTCCAAAAGACATCGAATGGCATTTTATCGGACATTTGCAAACCAACAAGGCCAAATACCTGGCGCCGTTTGTAAGCATGATTCATGGCATCGATTCATTCAAAATTTTAAAAACGGTAAACAAGGAAGCGAAAAAAAATGACCGAATTATTCCCTGTTTGCTACAGTTTCACATTGCACAGGAATCTACCAAATTCGGGCTTTCAGAAGAGGAAGCTCATGAAATTCTGGATTCGGAAGAATATAAAAAAATGAAAAATATTTCCATTGTTGGAGTGATGGGAATGGCTACCTTTACCGAAGATGAAATGCAGGTGCGCAACGAATTCCGCTTCCTGAAAAAAATATTCGACAAACTGAAAAAAGAATATTTCCCACGGAAGAAAGGATTCAGAGAGATTTCAATGGGCATGTCAGACGATTATGCAATTGCTGTGGAAGAGGGAAGTACCATTGTACGTATTGGCAGCAAAATTTTTGGCGCCCGGTAATAATTAAATTGGAGCAATTTTCAACTTTAAACTGAATAAAATGGCAAATTTAGAAACAACATATCTGGGATTAAAACTTAAAAACCCGCTCGTTGCAGCAAGTTCGGGAATTACCAATTCGGCAGAAAAAATTAAAAAACTGGAACAGGCCGGTATTGCAGCCGTAGTTTTGAAATCGGTTTTTGAAGAGCAAATTAACAACGAAGTAACCAGTATGCTTCAGCAGGATTTCCAGAATGTGGGTTACCCGGAAGCCGAAGATTATATTCGAAACTACCTGCGCGACAATACAATAACAAAGCACCTCAAATTAATTGAAGAAACAAAAAAAGCCGTTAATATTCCCGTAATTGCAAGTGTGAATTGTGTTTCGGCCAGCGAGTGGACTACTTTTTCCAAAGATTTTCAGGAAGCCGGCGCAGATGCGCTGGAGCTCAATATTTTCTACGTTCCGGTTGACAGGCACGAAAAAACGGGAGTAATTGAGCAGTTGTATGTTGATGTTTTGGAAAAAGTAAAAAAAGAAGTTTCCATTCCGGTTTCCGTAAAAATAGGATTGTACCACAGCAACATAATTGGCATGGTGGACAAGCTGAAGGCAGGCGGTGCCAAAGGTGTTGTTATGTTTAACCGGTTTTACGAACCCGACATCGATTTGGATAAACTGGAACTCACCTCTTCCGAAATTTTCAGTTCCCCGGTTGAAATTCGCCATACGCTGCGGTGGGTTGGACTGGTTTCTTCAGAAGTTCACGATATTGATATAGCGGCCTCAACCGGCATCCACGACGGAAAATCGGTGGTGAAGCAAATTTTGGCCGGCGCAAAAGTTGCCCAGCTCTGTTCCACATTATATGTAAACGGAAACGATGTAATTCCGGCCATGATTGCTGAAATGGAAACGTTTATGAAAAAATGGAATTTTAAACGTCTGGAAGATTTCAGGGGCCGACTTTCGTATAAAAATATTCCCGACCCCATGGTTTACGAGCGCTCCCAGTTTATGAAATATTTCTCCGGGAGGGGAAAATAACCCGTTTAATTATGCTGCAAAAGCAGTTATTGTTTTTTGTTTTTTGTTTAAACCTGCTCCCGTTTATCGCTTGGTCTCAACCGGCTTATCGTATTGATAATTCAGCTTCCGATACTGTTTTTTATTGTAATGGGCCTGTTCTTGTTACACCTCAGATTACCATTGAAAATATCGATATTAAAAATACTTCAGACGGAATAAAAATTTCCATTGCCAATTACCGGAGAGGAGAAGATTCGTTGTTTTACAACGGAACTGGTATTACTGCAACCTGGGACAATAACTACGGAAATCTGGAATTAAAAGGTATTGCTGAAGCAGAAATTTATGAACAGGCCATCCGGCAGGTTTACTATCAGAATCTTTCGAATAATCCCGCAACTAATCCGCGTTCTTTTTCGATAACACTTTTAGATGCCGATTACCTGCCCTACACTGGCCATTTCTACCGATACATAAGGAAAAGAGGGATTCCATGGACAGAAGCAAGAGATTCTGCAGCCAATATGGATTATTATGGGTTGCAGGGTTACCTTGCCACAATAGTTTCCTCCATTGAAAACGATTTTATCTGGAGTAAAATTGATGGAGTAGGCTGGATTGGCGCCAATGATGCCTCAGTAGAAGGAGTTTGGCGGTGGGTTACAGGGCCGGAGGCGGGTACTCATTTCTGGCAGGGAACCTACCAGAACGGTTATGCTGTGAATGGACGGTACTCGTTTTGGAACAGTGGGGAACCCAATAATGTGAATAAAGATTGGGGAGACGATGAGGATTATGCGCATATTAATGCTGCTCCCGGAAGTGTACCAAAATCATGGAATGATTTACCAAACGAAGGGGATAGAGACGCTCCAAATGGGTATTATTATCCTGAAGGATTTGTGGTTGAATTTGGCGGAATGCCGGGAGATCCTGATGTTCAGCTTTCGGCAGCAGCAATGGTGGCATGGAGCCGGAAACCGGAAATGCAACTACTGGATTTTGATTCGCTGGTTTGTGGCAGTTTCCAGCAACAAATCAACATGAAATTTGATCAGTCAGTTACCACACTGATTCATCCTTTAAGCGGGAATTCCGCAGTTGAGGACGAAACATCGCTTTCGCCCATAGTTCGCGTAAACGATTTTGGGGAATACAGCTTTGAGGTGAGCTATACCAATTCGCACCAATGTAACTGGAAAGACAGCATTTCAATGAAATTTCAGAATCAACCGGTTGCTGATTTTTTCAGTGATGAAGAAAAGTGCAGGGGATACAACCTTGACCTCAGATTTACCGGAAGCAAATCAGACACAGCCAGTTTTTTCTGGTATTCCAACGATACGGTTTTTGCCAGTGGCACCGATTTAACTTCTGTTGAAATTCCGCTGGGGTTTGGTCAGCGAAACCGAACCGTTGGTTTAAAAATTGATGAAAACGGATGCATTGACGAACACTTTGAACCTGTTTCAGTTATTCCCGCTATGAATTTTAGGGTGGAGGAAAACGCTGAAGGCTGCACCCCATTAAATGTAAAGTTTGAAAGTGAAGACGTAGAAGATATTGCCAGTTATTTATGGGATTTTGGCGACAATTTTCAATCAGAAGCTAAAAATCCGAATCATGTTTATGTTAATCCGGGTACTGAAGATAAATTTTTCGATGTGAAACTGAAGGTGGTTTCAGAAGAAGGTTGCGAAAATTCAGGAGTTTTGTACGACACCGTTTTGGTGCACCCCATTCCGTCGCTTGATATGGATTTCTCTGCGGAACATTGTTATTCTGAAAATGAAGAAATCAGGTATGTTGGTTCGGCAAGCTCCGATGATACTTTTTTATGGGATTTATCTGATTTTGAAGCCGGTGAAGTTTTAATAAATCCGGAAAACACTTCGGGACCGATGGGCATTCAGCTTTTAAACCGGCCAACTGCTGAAGTTGGATTGCAGGTTGTTTCTGAATTTGGCTGTAAAACGGACACGCTTTTCAGAACTTTCAAACGGAAGCCGGTTTTTTCAATTCCGGTAGATACAATTGGTGGTTGCCCGCCACTGGAAGCATCCATACAACTAACCACCACCGACTTGGTTGATGCAGTGGATTATTTCTGGGATTTGGGAGACGGAAAAACGACAAATGGCATTTCTGTTTCTCAGGCTTACAGTGAGCCCGGTCAGAATTTCGATGTTTCGGTAGTTGCCGTTTCTTCCCTGACACAGTGTTCAGACACTTTGATTGTTCCGGGGAAAGTTTTTGTTTACCCGGTTCCTGTTGCAGTATTCAAAGCCAATCCACCCGATGTGCTTATCAGCAATCCGGTCATTCAATTTGAAAATCAAAGCCTTGGGGCATCATTTTTTGACTGGGATTTTGATGATGGTAATTATTCAACAGCAGAACAACCTGAAAACCGTTTTGAAAGCATGGGATTGTATAATGTTCGTCTTTCGGTGATAAATGATTTTGGTTGTACCGACACAGCATATACAAATGTTTCGGTTGCATTCGACCGGGTTTTTCCTCCCACCGCATTTTCGCCCAACGCCACCAAAATGGAAGACAGGGAATTTCGGATTTATTCCGAAGGGATAGTTAATGAGGGTTATAAAATGTTAATTTTTAACCGCTGGGGCGAGGTTATTTTTGAATCTGAAACTCAGGAAAAAGGTTGGAACGGCACTATGAAAAACGGCCAAAATGCCCCGTCTGGTGTATATTCATGGGTAATTCAATATTATGATTTCCTGGGGAAAAAACATAATCAACAGGGAACTATTACCCTTATTTTCTGAAATACTATTCAGAACAAAAATCACGTTTTATTCGTAAACAAGGGTGTTATGGATACAACTGTTAGATATAGAAGTGATTATGAAAACTACCCGCCCTACAAGGTGTACTACCGTAAAAGTGTTAAGTACCACTTGTCTCACGAAAAATTCGTGGTTCCCTGGCAATTGGATGAATACAAAAAGGAAAAAGCGAATACAAAATAGTTTTTTTCGATGTGGGGAAGTAGTTGTGAATAAGCCAATTAGCTGTTGACTTTAAATCATCGGGATGAGGAGTTTATCCCGGGGAGGTATTTCTTGTTTCTGCCCCAAATAAAAAATCAGCGAAATTTCATGCGACCCGTAACTGTAATTCGAAAGCTTCGATAATGTAAGGTCGAAACTGTATCCCACCTGAAATTTTTCATGTGCAAAACCTGCCAGCGCAATAATTGCATCTGGCCTCACATCAATATTATTCCGGTACCAGCCGCCAAACAAAAATGATTTTTCAATCATATAAATTCCCAAATTCAACTGCTTAAAACTGCCTTGCTGCTGGTATAAAATATTTGGTGAAAGGGTAAAAATGCGGGAGAGCAAACCATGATGTAACCTGAGAAGCCTGGCTCCGGCATGTAAAGTTGCTTTAACAGGAATTTTTCCTTTTTGGTCTCCCTGAATAACTGATTCATTTGGGCGACTGATGTGATGGGCAGAAGCTCCCCAGAAATATTCACCATGCTGGCCAACAGCGCCAATGGCAAAATCAGGAAACAGTTTTGTTTCATTGGAATAACCGGCCAAAATGTATTCTGAAATTTCTCCGCTTAACTGGTCAATTCCCGAAGGAAAAATGAGGTTGCTGAGGTTGAATTGTTTGAGTGTAAAACCTCCCTGCAAACCCAATGTCATAAAACTTTCGTAACCCAGTTTTATATGGTGGGAGTAAATAACCGAAGCTGTATTGCTGTTTATCACATTGTTCAGTTCCTGGTCGCGCATGGCCTGAAAACCCAGACCGACATTGGAGTTTTTCAGAAGCTGGTCATAAGAAAGTGAATATGTGGTGTAAGTGGCTCCCTTTTGCGGCCATTGGTTACGGTAGTTGAGTGCCATACGCGGAAGTTCGGTGGTGCCGGCAAATGCAGGATTCAGATACAGCGGATTGGCAAAAAACTGTGAAAATCCGGGATCCTGAGCCGGGAGTGTTTTGGAGATGAAACAAAAAAACAAAATCAAAATCCAATGACGCATTCAACACAATTTTTAAAGGCGGGTTAAAGTAACAAAATTAAAATGACCGCGGCGGTGGCGCCCATGGGTTTTTTTTGTTGATGTGGACGTAAGGAATGATTAATCCAATATTTACTTCGCCAAAAAATCCGGATTTTTTATGGGGAATGGAATAGCTGCCTCCGGCGGAAAAATTTAAACGTAAATTATTGAGTTTCCATCCAAACACTCCGCCCATTCCGTGAATGTTGTCGCTGAAATTAGTTTGAGCATAAACACCAAACTGATGGGTGGTTCTTTCCATACGAAATCCAACTCTTGATAAAATGAGGTTTTCGGCATAAATAACCGTGAGTTCGGGGCTGGTATTTACAGGCTGTGAAACCAAACCTTTTCGGGTTCCACTCATTTTTTTTACTGCATGAAAAATCAGATAAAAGGGATTCTGTTCGGTCATTTCTTCCTCGCCATAATTTTGGTAAAATGAATAAAATCCTGACAAGCTAATTTCTGCAGAAACGGAGTTCCATAATAAACCAATTGTGGGTTGAGCCTCCAAGTGCCTTGGAAATTCCTCTCCCGGAGGACTTTGATGTTCCAGACTTTTATCGATGGTGCGATCGATAAAATGCACAAACCACTGTTTGTAAGCAGAGTGAAAACTCAAACCAATCGATGGAATAAGCTGGCCATTTTTACCTTCTTCAAAAGGTTTTGAGAAGTAAAAACCTGCTCCAAGGGTGTTGGTGTTCAATTCTCCGGTCAGTCCCTGCTGAAGCTTGAACGCCAAACCTCCCTCCATTTTTTCTGACCAGGTATCGTAGGTTACTGACCAGGTATTGTTCCAGTCGTTTTCCGGTTGTGCATTAAATTGCAGGCTGCTCCAAAAATGTGTGTTTTTATTGAATCCTGCATACGATGGATTTATAAGCAATTTATTGGACCAGGGAATAAGCCCCTTTTCAACCTGCGAACTGGCTGTTAAGCTAATCCAATGAAAGAGGACAAAGCCTGCTATTTTAAATCCGTATTTCAAAATTGGTTTTCAAATATGAATATTAACGGATTAAAGTAAGGATTTCGTGTAAAAAATATTTTTTCTGCTCATTTGTCTCGATAAGACCTTGCCGGATTTTTTCTGTTGCAATATCTAAAATATCTTGTTCCGGGAAATTCTCCATATTTTCAATTACTGTAAAAGCTTCAAAACCAGTTTCCCAATCTTCGTTAATCACCAAATCTACAAAAACCGGGAGGTAATTTTTAAAATCAAGGCCGTTTTCCCAACAAGCAGCCGCTAACTTTTTCCGAATGGGTAAATATTTCGGATTTTGAATTGCTTCAACCAACACAGGTACAGCATCTTTTATTTTCAAATTATAAAGAATAAAAATGATTTCCTGCTCAATTTCATCTTCAGGATTTGAATTCAATAAATCGAACAGCAAGGGAAGGTAAGCGGTGTTTCCTCTTTCTTTTAGTGTATTTAGTGTTGATATTACTGTTGCCGTGTTGGCCGAAAAAAGGTTTGCTTCAATATTTTTATCCAGCTTTTTCTGTTCCATGAAATCGAAATTTTTTATGCTGCAAAATTAATCAATTTTCAGGGGTTTTTATAACTGGTGCTTAAAACCGATTTTGTCTTAAATAGTTACCTTTGCGAAACATGAAAAATGTGGATGAATTGAGGGATGCCAATATTGGCCGGCTAATGTTTAAATACTTCGTTCCGGCGTTTGTAGGTGTGTTTGTAAATGCACTCTACAATATTGTGGACCGCATATTCATCGGGCAGGGCGTTGGCGCCGAAGCGCTGTCCGGCATTTCAGTAATTTTTCCGGTGATGTTAATTATGATGGGTTTCGGGATGCTCATCGGAATTGGTACCGGTGTGTATGTTTCCATCAATATGGGAAGGAAAAACATGGAGCGGGCCGAACAAACACTTGGAACTGGTTTTGCTTTGATGGTTCTGGTTTCATTTTTAATCATGATTGTTACTTACTGGCTGAAAGAACCCATTTTGCGCTCGTTTGGCTCAACCGAAGAAACCTTTCAGTATGCCAATGATTACCTCAATATTATTTTGGCCGGAACACCTTTTATGTTGATTGGTTTTTCGCTGAACAATGTCATTCGTTCCGAAGGAAATGCCCGCATTGCCATGATGTCGATGATTATAAGCGCAGGTACAAATATTATTCTCGACCCCATTTTTATTTTCTGGCTCGATATGGGAGTAAAAGGCGCTGCTTATGCCACCGTTATTTCCATGTTTGTTTTAATGGTTTGGGTTTTAATTCATTTCAGAGGAGGGCGTTCGGTTATCAAATTAAAAAATAAAAATGTATGCGTTAACTGGGGAATACTGGTGGAAATTGTTGCCATAGGAATGGCTCCGTTTACCATGCAAATTGCCAACAGTTTTGTGCAAGGGTTGCTCAACAAAAAGCTGATTGTTTTTGGCGGCGATTTGGCTGTTGGTGCTATGGGAATTGTAAATTCGGTGGTTTCGCTGGTCATCATGGCCATTGTAGCCATCAACATGGCGTCGCAGCCGATTATCGGGTTTAATTATGGTGCGAAATCGGTTCCGCGAGTGAAGGAGGCATTACGTCTTTCTTTGATTGCCGCCACCATTATTGCAGTGGCGTCCTTCACATTTATTGAAGCCATTCCGGGTGTTATTGTGCGGCTGTTTAATACAGACAGTCTGGAACTGTATTCCATTTCTGTTCACGGACTGCGGTTGGTTATCCTGGCTTTGCCGTTGGTTGGATTCCAGGTGGTGGCATCACACTTTTTTCAAGCCATTGGCAAAGCGAAAATTGCCATGTTTGCCACGCTGTTCCGCCAGGTTATCGGACTCATCCCGTTACTTTTTATTTTACCTGAATTTTGGGGAATTACCGGCATCTGGCTGGCCTACCCGTTTGCCGATTCCATGTCGGCCCTTGCAGTCACATTCTTTTTGGTGAAAGAATGGAGAAGGTTGCCGGAGATGGCAAATGAGAAAAGCTGAAGACCTGGGTGCAGCGGGTGCGGTGGTTTTTAACCGCCGGGTAAAGAAATGCGTACTTTCAAAAATGCACGGTTTGTAACCTGCTTCACCCGCTACCCAATATATAAAGGCCCGTCAGGTCCCAGCGGAATACCCAGCATCATCCAAACCACAAGCAGGGCAATCCAGGCAATTCCCAGAATCAGGGTATATGGAAGCATTGTGGAAATAATGGTTCCAATTCCGTAGCGTTTATCGTATTTTTCGGCGAAGGTTACAATCAAAGCAAAATAGCTCATCATGGGGGTGATCAGGTTGGTAAGGGAATCGCCTATGCGGAATGCTGCCTGGGTAAGTCCCGGGTGATAGGGCGGGTCAATGAGCATGAGCATGGGAATAAACACCGGCGCCATAATGGCCCACTTGGCCGAAGCGCTCCCCATAAACATGTTGATGAATGCTGATAAAATGACAAAACCCACAATCAGCGGAATGCCGGTTAATCCAACACTTTGAAGGGTATTGGCTCCCTTTATGGCAAAAATGATTCCCAGGTTGCTGTAATTGAAAAAATAGACAAATTGGGCGGCAAAAAATACCAGCACAATGTATCCGCCCATCGTACTCATGGATTTTCCGATATGGTGAGCCACATCTTTGTCGTTGCGGATGGTACCCACGGTAATTCCGTAGGCCAGGGCAGGGAAAAAGAACATCAGCAAAATACCGATGATAATTCCCCGGAAAAAAGGGGAATGCAAAACTGAACCGCTTTCAGGATCTCTGAACAGGCCATTTTCAGGAATGACAGTCAGGGCCAATAACGCAAGTGTTGCCAGTAAAGCCCAACCTGCATAACGCAATCCTTTTTTCTCTTTTATTGTCAGTTGTTCAATGGGCATCCGTTCGGCAGGACCTTTATATGGCCCAAGTCGCGGTTCCACAATTTTTTCGGTAACCCAGGTGCCGGCAATCAGTACTACAAAACTAGAGGCAATCATAAAATAGTAGTTCACTGCCGGATTCACTACCATATCAGGAATAATCATTTGTGCAGCCGACTCCGAAATTCCGGCCAGAATCGGGTCGATGGAGCCGATAAAAAAGTTGGCGCCAAAACCGCCGCTTACACCGGTAAATGCTGCTGCAAGCCCTGCCATAGGGTGCCTCCCCAACGCATGAAAAATCATGGCGCCCAGCGGAATCAGAATAACATAACCGGCTTCCACCGCCAGGCCGGAGATAACACCGGCCAATACGATAGCAGCGGTTACCAGCCGTTTGGGAGCGCCCAGTACCAGTGCCCGAATCATGGTTGAGAAAAGGCCGGAACCTTCGGCTGCACCAATTCCCACCATTACCACCAGCACGTATCCCAGTGGCGGAAATCTCAGGAAGTTTTGCAGGATGTTTTCATACATCCACCGGAGACCTTCACCACTCAGTAAACTTTTAGAGTAGATGAACTGCCCGTCAACCGGATGTTGGGCAGTTGTACCCGCCAGGTGGGCAATCCACGAAATAAGTACCACCAGCAACGCCAATCCTGCAAAAAGCGTGGCCGGATGTGGGAGTTTGTTTCCCACAATTTCCACATAATCGAGCATTCTCAAAAAGAAAGGCCGTTTGGCGCTGTTTTCAGGTTCTGATTTAGTTTTCGCTTTATTTTGCTTCATATTTTTTTTACTGTCTCATTTTATTACGCTCTTTCTCTATCAGTTCTCTTTTTATTCTGATTTGGGATATACAAACCGGTCGCCGGTATCCCTGATGACTTCTTCTTTCCATTTATCAGAATACCCGGGAAAGGAGGGAGGCTGCGGATATCCCCACGGATTGCGCAGAAATCTGCCGTTTTCTTCCTGCTTGCGGTTACCGTCCAGGTATTTCACAAGCAGAAATTCACCCAGCTCTTTCCATCGTTTTACGGTGTAATTGCCCATATTCACTGAGTAATCGGTCAAAAATTCCCGGGCCAGTTTCGGGTCTGTTTCCCAGAGTTTCAGTGCTGCGGCATCAACTCCCGGAGTGTATTGGGCAAATTTTGTTTCCAGTTCGCTTTGAGTTTTCCGCACATCGGGCATAATACGATTGTAAAACAGGTAGGCAAAATGCGCCACACGGTTAAAAACCCAAAAGGCAGCATCGTCTTTGTAATCCAGAATGTCGCCGTATCCTTCGGCCCAGGTTTCGGGCACGCGGTTAATTCCGCAGTAAAATGGCACGTAAACAGTTGTTCCGGCATCGTCAACCCCAAACCAGTTGATACCGCCAATGGGGTCGGGCAGCCAGTTTCGCATTTGCGCGATAAACGAAAACCCGGTTTGCTGGGTAACTGTGGTACGTTCGTTAAAATATTCCTGTCCGTCGTATTCCCAGGTGAGGCCTCGCCAGCGGTAAGGCAATCCAAACGGTCCGGCGCCTGCATCTTTCGACATGTCCAGTTCGGTTCCCTGCAAATAGTCGCGTTTAAAATTCATCAAATCCTGCGGTGTAAGTTTCCGGTTGGGTTTGATGAACAGCGGCATCCGTTCACTATCCAGGTCTTCTCCTGTTGCATATTTCCAAAATTCGTCCATTTCGTTAGAAACCTGGCGGAACATACTCCAAACGCGCAATTCGCAAAACCGGGCAGCACCAAAATCGAGCGGGGCATACACATCGCTAAAACTGAATTCAGCATCTTCTCCTTCAAAATAACCTTTTCCCTTTGCAAAGGAAATCACGTCGTGTGAATAAACCACATCCACGCTGGAGTCGAAAATTTTGTCCAGATTTTTGCTGCTGATACTTTGTTTTCCATCTTCTTTCGGGAAAGTGGTAATGCGGGCATGGTTGGCATGTGCAGAAACATATCCGTCGGGAATACGAATGGCTACCCAAACGGCCCCTTTATTTTTATTGAAAGGTTCGCCAGTTTGGGGATCCGTTTGCAAATCGGTTCCTTTGCCAATCAGTTCCATAATCCACACTTCGTTGGGGTCGCCAATAGAAAAGGATTCGCCAGAGCTGGCATAACCGTATTCTTCCATCAGTTCGGCAATTACTTTAATGGCTTCGCGGGCGGTTTTTGCGCGCTGGGTAGCCAGAAACATCAGTGCTGCGTAATCCATCAAACCGGTGGTGTCCACCAGTTCGCTGCGGCCCCCAAAAGTTGATTCACCAATGGCTACCTGGTGTTCGTTCATAAAACCAACCGTTTGGTAAGTATAAGGAGCCTGTGGAATTTGTCCCAGTGGTTCAGCAGTGCTGCGGTCGTAAATGGTAACCATGCTTCCTTCGGGCCAGTGAGTGGCCGGACTGAAATAAAGTTCGCCGTACCGAATGTGGGAATCGGCAGCATAAGAAATCATTGTGGAGCCGTCTGCCGAAGCGCCTTTGGTTACCAGGAAATTGGTACAGGCGTTTGCCGGTGAAATATAAATTCCGAAAAGAAAAACCAGAATCAGGCCAATGCGAATGTATGTTTTCATAATGATGAGTTTTTCGTGAAGGTATGACTTGCAGTCATGCATTCACTTTTTTGTTTTTGCCAAGCATTTAATTCTTTAATGTCTGAATTTCAAAAAATTCAGGTAAAAAAATGTCCCGGAAAACGGGACAGGCGCAAAAATAATTAAAATGGGGAAACGGACAAAAATGGATAATTTTTATATATCAAATGAAGAGATTATGACAAGCACGACAAAAGTCATTGTTTACAGATTGGTTATTTGTAACATTTGTTCTTTATTTTAAATATAAAATTTAATTGTATGGCAATTTCAACAATAAAAACAGAATCAGTAATGGGAGCAGGATTTGTAACAAAAGTCAATTGTTCCAATCCGTTTATAATAGATCAGCCAAAAGGAATGGGAGGGACCGATGAAGGTCCGAATCCTTTGGAGGTTTTTTTAGCAAGTTTGGGCGGGTGCATTTGCGCAATTGGAAGAATAATAGCTAACCAGCGCAAGATTGAATTGCGTGGTATTGAGGCAATAGTTGAGGGTGATATTGATAAAGATTTTCTTTTGGGAAAAACCACTGAAGGCCGGTCCGGTTTTACTGAAATCAGGTCATTTGTTCAAATTGATGCCGAAATGAGTAAAGTGGAAAAAGAGGAGTTTCTGAAAGAAATTGCATCGCGATGTCCTATTGCCGATAATATGACTCAAACAACTGTTTTAAAGCCAACTGTGGTTTAAGAAATGAACAGAAGTTACTGAAGTAAAATGCGAATTGCTGCCCGAAAAAGCAGCAATTCCCATTTTATACAAATTATTTTGATTAAACGTCTGGATTTTCCTCCTTGCCATTGGAGTATTTGGCAAACCGGCCCTTTTCACGCACGTGAACATTATCGTAATGTTCCCATGGCCAGCCACCGAACTGTGTTTTGCGGTAATCGGCAAATGCCTGGTGAATTTCAGCGGCTGTATTCATAACAAACGGTCCATGCTGTACCACTGGTTCATCAATGGGTGCCCCTTGCAACAGCAGCAAAAAGGCATCTTCATTTCCGTTTTCGATGATGATTTCCTGGTCGGCCAGCATTTCCAGCGAATTGTATGATTCAATCGGCATGCCTGCAACTTTAATTTCTGTTCCACGGTAAAAATAGAGGGTGCGGTTCACCTCAAGAGAAGCAGACGGAACGGTCCATTTCGCCCCGGCTTCCATTTTAATAAGCCAGATTCCCACTTCGTTCTTCGGATCGTGGGCCCACGAATCGGGCGCAGGATGAGGCGCAACTGCTTCATCAATTTGTCCTGCAATAATGGTAACTTCAATTTGTTTTCCGTTGCTGTCCTTCTGGGTCAGAACAGGAATATCTTCGGCCCAAAGCATGGTGTAAAATGGCTCGGCAAATTTTTTGGTGCTGGGCAGGTTCAGCCAAATCTGAAAAAGTTCCAGTGGATTTTCTTCCTCCTTTTTCAGCAGTGGAAACATTTCGGCATGTTGCAGACCCGCTCCCGCAGTCATCCATTGTACATCGCCGTTTCCGTACCTTCCTGCTGCTCCGTGCGAATCGGAGTGGTCCACAAAACCTTTAAGCACAATTGTAACGGTTTCAAATCCACGGTGTGGGTGAGCCGGAAAACCCGGAATGGTTTCGCCGTGGTACATTCGCCAACCATCTTTTGTGGTGAAATCCTGCCCAAGATTCCGACCTGCAAGCGACGCTGCCGGTCCCATCTGGTCGTTTCCTTTGGGGTAATTATCCAAATGATGGACACAAAACAAGAACGGGTCGCTGGTTTCCCACATGAATCCCAGCGGTTTGATATTTCTGATTAATTTGTTGTACATGGTTCACTATTTTTTAGTGTTTATGGTTTTCGGAGAAAAAAGGTTACAGTTTTTCTTTGAGGGCAGCACCAGTGTAAGACTTTTTTTGCTTCACCAATTCTTCGGGTGTGCCGGCAAACACCAGTTCACCGCCTTTATCTCCGCCTTCGGGGCCCAAATCGATAACCCAGTCGGCAGACTTGATGATTTCCAGATTGTGCTCGATAATAATAATAGAATGACCGCGTGAAATGAGTGCATTGAAAGAATCGAGCAGTTTTTTGATGTCGTGAAAATGGAGGCCGGTTGTGGGTTCATCGAAAATGAAAAGGGTAGGGGAATCTTTTTCCTGAGCCAGAAACGAAGCCAGTTTTACACGCTGACTTTCGCCGCCTGAAAGTGTACTCGACGACTGCCCCAGTTTAATGTAGCCCAATCCCACATCCTGTAATGGACGTAGTCGTTTTACAATTTTCTTTTCGGTGGACGTTTTTCCTGCCGAAAACAATTCCATTGCTTCGTTTACCGTCAGGTTCAGAATATCATCAATGTTTTTTTCTTTGTAGTGCACATCCAGAATATCCTCCTTGAAACGTTTTCCGCCGCAGCTTTCGCAAACCAGATAAACATCGGCCAGAAACTGCATTTCCACTTTTATGGTTCCTTCGCCCTGGCACTCGTCGCAGCGACCGCCATCCACGTTAAACGAAAAATGCGACGGTTTCAGTCCCTGAATTTTTGAGGCCTGCTGCTCGGAATACAATTTCCGGATTTCGTCATAAGCTTTTAAATAGGTCACTGGGTTCGAACGCGACGATTTTCCAATGGGATTCTGGTCGATAAATTCAATAGCTGAAATCATTTTGAAATCGCCTTTAACCGCATCGTGATGGCCGGTGCGCTCGCCGTAACCGCCCATTATTTTGGTAAGCGCCGGGAACAGGATTTTGGATACCAGCGACGATTTGCCCGAACCGCTTACTCCGGTTACCACAGTAATTGTATTCAGCGGAAATTTTACACTCAGGTTTTTCAGGTTATTTTCACGTGCGCCGAGTATTTCGATGAAATTGCTCCATTTGCGTCGTTGTTGGGGAACTTCAATTTTTTCAATTCCGGTGAGGTATTTTGTGGTGAGGCTTTCCGGGTTTTTTTCCAGTTCTTCGTGCGTTCCCTGAAAAACCACCTCTCCGCCATGTTGTCCTGCCAGCGGTCCGATGTCGATAACCTGGTCGGCGGCACGGATGATCTCCTCATCGTGTTCCACCACAAAAACCGTATTGCCGATTTTCTGCAATCTTCTTAAAACTTTAATGAGCCGCTGCGTATCGCGCGAGTGCAGGCCAATGCTGGGTTCATCCAGAATATAAAGCGAACCTACCAGACTGCTGCCCAACGATGTGGCCAGGTTTATCCGCTGTGATTCACCTCCCGAAAGGGAAGAAGAAAGCCGGTTTAACGTGAGATAACCCAATCCGACATCACACAGGAAAATCAGCCGGTTTCTTATTTCGATTAGAATGCGTTTGGCAATTGCTTGATCATGGTCACTCAATTGTAGTCCTTCAAAAAAAGTTTTCAATTCTGAAACCGGCATCAAAACCAGTTCCTGAATAGATTTGCCAGCCACTTTCACATAACCGGCCTCTTTTTTTAATCGCGAACCTTTACAATCCGGGCAGGTAGTTTTTCCCCGGTAGCGCGAAAGCATAACCCGGTACTGGATTTTGTAGCTTTTTTCTTCCAGGTATTTAAAAAATTGGTTCAGCCCTTTAAAATGCCGATTGCCGGTCCAAAGCAACTGCTTTTGTTCGTCCGAAAGCTCATAAAAAGGTTTGTGAATGGGAAATCCAAACTGGTCGGCAGAATAGATGAGCTGGTCCTTCCATTTGCTCATTTTTTCGCCCCGCCAGCACACAATGGCATCCTGGTAAATGGAAAGCGATTTGTTGGGAATGACTAAATCTTCGTCAATACCGATTACCTTCCCGTAACCTTCGCAGGCCGGACAGGCTCCCACCGGATTGTTGAAACTGAAAGTATGAACAGTTGGCTCTTCAAATTCAATTCCATCGGCTTCAAACCGGTTGGAAAATTTTTGCACAATGGTTTCTTTGTCTTTATAAATTTTTATAACACATTCTCCGTGGCCTTCAAAAAAAGCAGTTTGCACCGAGTCGGCCATACGGCTTTGGGTATCTTCATCAGGTTGAACGGCCACACGGTCTATAATTACATGGCAATCCCCGTTACAGAAGTTTTT
This sequence comes from Mariniphaga sp., assembly GCF_041687215.1. Classification (NCBI taxonomy): domain Bacteria; kingdom Pseudomonadati; phylum Bacteroidota; class Bacteroidia; order Marinilabiliales; family Prolixibacteraceae; genus Mariniphaga; species Mariniphaga sp. The sequence continues at coordinate 42,937 of NZ_JAWLCI010000025.1, read as the reverse complement.
TTCTCCCGCTTCCAGCAACTCGTCAATTCGTTTTATTTCGTTATTCTGTTCGAGCCTTGAAAACCCCTGCTGCATCAGCAATTCGGCTTCCTGTAAAAGCGAACGTCCGTTTTTAGGTTTTAAGGGGGAAAGAATCATTGATTTTGTGTTTTCAGGAAAGGAAAGCAGAAAATCCACCACATCAGTAACCGTATTCCGGGCCACTTCCTTTCCCGATACCGGAGAAATGGTTTTTCCAATTCGTGCAAAAAGCAATTTCAGATAGTCGTAAATTTCAGTTGAAGTACCAACCGTTGACCTCGGATTGCGCGTATTTACCTTTTGTTCTATGGCAATAGCCGGTGGAATTCCTTTAATAAAATCCACTTCAGGCTTGTTTATACGCCCTAAAAACTGCCTGGCATACGAAGAAAGACTTTCTACATACCTTCGCTGACCTTCGGCAAAAAGGGTGTCAAAAGCCAGTGAGGACTTCCCTGAACCGGATACTCCGGTAACTACAATGAATTGATTCAGAGGTATTTTTAAGCTGATATTTTTCAGGTTGTGAACCCTTGCGTGCTGTATTTCGATAAACTTTTCTGCTTTATTTTGAGGCATGGCCTAAATGGAATTCGTATAAATTTGTTAAAAAAACTTGTTTATTTCGGTAAAATGTTTCATTTTTACCCCTGCAAAATTAAATAAATAGTTTTACTTCACTTTAAAATAGTCGCCTATCGGAAAAATTTACTTTTTGTTTACAATTAAATAGAAGGTAATGTTCAGGACAAATGCACTGAACGACAATGAGCTCGTTCAACGTTTTATAGAAGGCGATCAAAATTCACTGGAAATTTTAATTCATCGTCACAAAAGCAGGGTATATTCATACATTTTGCTGATTGTAAAAAATCAGGAACTGGCAGAAGATATCTTTCAGGAGACATTTATTAAGGTTATTCGCTCCCTTAAAAGAGGGAAATATGTTGAAAACGGGAAGTTTGTTTCCTGGGTTTTGCGAATTTCCCATAACCTGATAATCGACCATTTCAGGAAGGAAAAACTTCAGGGCACTGTCTCCAACGATAGCCTGGAAGTGGATATTTTTAATTCGCAGAAATTTTCTGATTTTACCATTGAAGATGAGATGGTAAATAACCAGATTTTAAGTGAAGTGAAAGAACTCATTAAAGAACTTCCTGAAGATCAGCAGCAGGTTATTTACATGCGCCATTATATGGGGCTAAGTTTTAAGGAAATTGCAGAACAGACTGATGTGAGCATTAATACAGCATTGGGCCGGATGCGTTACGCTTTAATCAACCTGCGGAAGCTCATAAAAGAGAAAAAACTGGAACTCACACGTATTTAACTTTCGTTAACACAATAACAATAAGGTTCAGGGCGTTCTTTTGTAAATAAATTATTTAAGAATGCCTATGATGAAAAATTCTACCTTATTTATTGTAAAAAAGTTTAATTACAGTTCAGTTGATGTTTCGGAGCTTTCCGGAAACAAAACTGGTAAAAGTTCTGAAGAAATGAAAAGTGCAGGTCATAATCCTTCTGCACAAACAATCCGAAAAATTTTGGATTTTGCCCGTGCGTACAATGTTGTGGAAACAAAAACAACAGGGCATACTGAAATGATTTTAAATTAACGTAGTTTCAATGCAAAAATAGAGGCGTCTGAAGAGGCGCCTTTTTTTGTGCCAATATTTTTTTTGAAACAGTTTTGCAATTCAAAAATTTTCCATAGATTTGTGATATTATTTTAATATCAATCTAATATAAAATTAATGCCATGGAAAAAGATTATAAAGGATTATCGGGGTACCTGTTTGTTTTTATCGAATTAATTCTTCTGGTACTCATCATTTTTGGTTTTATGCGCGGAATGGTTATTCCTTCTGTTGTTTTAACCGCTTTGTTTTTTCTGATTGCTCCGGGATTTACAGTGGTCGATCCAAACCAAAGTTGTGTGATGGTGCTTTTTGGCGCTTACAAGGGAACCATTAAAACCAACGGATTTTACTGGGTGAATCCGTTTTTTGTGCGGAAAAAGATTTCGCTGCGCGCACGGAACTTCGACAGCGACCCAATCAAGGTGAACGACAAGCTTGGAAACCCGATTATGATTGGGGTTGTGTTGGTTTGGAAAGTGGAAAATACATATAAAGCAGCTTTCGGAGTTGATGAATATGAACATTTTGTGGTGGTTCAAAGTGAAGCTGCTTTGCGTAAACTGGCCGGGATGTATCCGTACGATAATTTTGAAGATGAAGAAGCTGAACTTACCCTCAGGGAAAGTACCGAAGAAGTTAATGACAAACTGGAAGCTGAAATTAAAGAACGCCTTGATATTGCAGGTATTTATGTAATTGAAGCGCGTATTAACTACATTGCCTACGCGCAGGAAATTGCCCAGGCCATGCTGAAACGCCAGCAGGCAACCGCCATTGTTGCTGCCCGGTTTAAAATTGTGGAAGGTGCTGTAAGTATGGTGGAAATGGCGCTCGACGAACTGAGCAAAAAACAAATTGTGGATTTGGATGAAGATAAAAAGGCCACTATGGTAAGCAACCTTATGGTAGTTTTGTGTGGCGATAAGGATGTTACACCTGTTGTGAATACAGGTACACTTTATCAGTAACTTGAATCTTCAGTCATCGGAAGACTGTTTGAGAATTTGAAGTAGTTCTCCGATTGTTAAAAAAGAAATGTGAGGTTGGATTAGATGACAAAGAAAAAAACATTTGTATTGCGGATTGATCCGGAAGTGATGAAAGCCGTTGAAAAATGGGCTGCCGACGATTTCAGGAGCATTAACGGGCAACTGGAATGGATCATACACAATGCATTGAAAGAAGCAAACAGATTAAAAACCAAATAAAAAATGATGAAACAGACTTATACATGCCCAAAATGCGGCAACAGAAAAGCAGAAGCTGACAAAATAAGAACTACAGGCGCTGGATTTACACGCTACTTTAATATCCAGAATCGCAGTTTTACGGCGGTTTCCTGTACAAAATGCGGATACACGGAACTGTACCGCACAGGCAAATCGGGTGGGGGAAGCAATGTCCTTGATTTCCTTACCAATTAAACAACGTTTTGAAATTGAATAAGTTAAAGAAGGTTGAGTACGACCTTTCTCTATTTGGCCTTTCAATTTGTGTAATCAGGATTGAATTATAAAAAATTCTGAAAATCAAAAATATTTAAGTGTAATCGCAGGTGTGTTGTTAATTAAACTAATTCTAAATAAATACCCGGGCGCTGAATTTAAAATAGACTTTGGAATTTATTGGTTGATTGTTTTAATGCTAATGTTTTTAGGTGTTTGGTGCACTGTTTTTTTGATTTCCGATGATTCAATTTAATGTTTACTATTAGTTTCTGATTCGGTTTTTTACCTCCTTGCAATTTTTCGTTTTTTGATTTCTTTGGCTTCAATATTTATATTTGGTGCCTTTTTCATAAGAAAGTTGGTAAATTGTGCTTTTTCTGACTTGGTGAAAAGAAACTATATAAATCATATATATTAGATGAAAGCTTACAAAATTATTGTTTTGGCCAAACAGGTGCCTGATACGAGGAATGTTGGCAAAGATGCAATGAAAGCTGACGGGACAGTGAACAGGGCTGTTCTTCCTGCCATTTTTAATCCGGAAGATTTAAATGCGCTGGAACAGGCCTTGCGCATCAAAGATCAGTTTCCGGGAACAACAGTAAAAATCCTGACCATGGGACCGGGGCGTGCAGCCGAAATTATCCGCGAAGGATTATTCCGTGGAGCAGACGGCGGCGTTTTGCTTACCGACAGGGCTTTTGCCGGATCCGATACGTTGGCCACATCCTATGCACTCGGTCAGGCTCTGAAAAAAATGGGGAAAATTGATCTCATTATTGCAGGCCGCCAGGCTATTGACGGCGACACCGCACAGGTTGGTCCGCAGGTTGCCGAAAAACTGGGATGGCTTCAGGTTACTTATGTGGAAGAAGTGAAGGAACTGAAAAACGATACCGCAGTGCTGAAACGACGCCTCGACAGAGGTGTGGAAACCGTAAAATGCAAATTGCCGCTGGTAATGACAGTGAACAGCACAGCGCCCGAATGCCGGGTACGAAACGCCAAACTGCTCATGAAATACAAACGGGCCAAAACAGTTACCGAACTGCAAAAAGAAAATGAAGATTATACCACGCTTTACAATGACAGACCTGATTTGAACATTCCTGAGTGGACGGTAAACGAAATTGAATCAGATGCATCTCAACTTGGTCTTAACGGTTCGCCAACCAAGGTAAAATCCATTGAAAATGTGGTGCTTCAGGCGAAAGATTCGAAAGTGATTTCGGGGGTTGATGCAGAAATTGAAAATATGATGATTGACTTGATTAAAAGTCATACCATCGGTTAGTTTTATTTTGAAATAGATTAAAAATGAATAACGTATTTGTTTACTGTGAAATTGAAGACGGTCATGTGGCTGAGGTGAGCCTTGAGCTGCTTACAAAAGGTCGGTCGCTGGCAAACGAACTCAAGTGCGATCTGGAGGCCATTGCTATCGGGAATAAACTCGGCGATATTGCCAAACAGGTCATTCCTTACGGAGTTGACACATTGTATCTTGCCGATGATAAAAGGTTGTATCCATATCAAACGCTGCCGCATACTTCCATTCTTGTGAATTTATTTAAAGAAGAACAACCGCAAATTGCTTTGATGGGCGCTTCTTCCATAGGTCGTGATCTCGGACCGCGGGTATCTTCGGCACTGCACAGCGGGTTAACTGCCGATTGTACAAGCCTTGAAATTGGAGATCATTTCGATAAAAAAGCGGATAAAAAATATGAAAACCTGTTGTATCAGATTCGTCCTGCTTTTGGTGGAAACATCATTGCCACCATTATAAATCCCGATTGCCGCCCGCAAATGGCAACCGTTCGCGAAGGGGTAATGAAAAAAGAAATTCTTGACCCGAAATGCAAGGGAAAAGTTGTTAACCTCGATGTGTCGAAATATGTCAGCGATTCCGATTTTGTTGTGGAAATCATCGAGCGGCACATGGAAAAAAGCAAACTGAACATTAAAGGTTCGCCCATTATTGTGTCAGGTGGTTACGGCGTCGGTTCAAAAGAGAATTTTAAGTTATTATACGATTTGGCCGAAGTGTTGGGAGGCGAAGTGGGTGCATCGCGTGCGGCAATTGATGCCGGATATGTGGAACATGAACGGCAGATTGGCCAGACCGGTTTAACGGTTCGTCCGAAACTCTACATTGCCTGCGGAATTTCAGGTCAGATTCAGCACCGCGCCGGCATGGAACAATCGGCCCAGATTATCGCCATCAACACCGATCCTGAAGCTCCGATAAATTCCATAGCCGACTATGTAATTACCGGAGATATTGCCGATATCATTCCAAAAATGATTAAGTATTACAAAAAGAACACGAAATAATTTTGAAACAATGGCAAATTTTTATACTGATAACAGCGAATTGAAATTTCATTTAAACCATCCGTTAATGGAGAAAATCGTTCGTTTGAAAGAACGTAATTTTTCGTTTAAGGATGAGTTTCAGTTTGCACCGCACGACCACGAAGATGCAATGGACAACTACGAACGCGTGCTCGAAATTGTAGGCGAAGTTTGTGGCGATATTGTTGCACCCAATGCCGAAGGAATAGATGCAGAAGGTCCGCAGGTGGTGGATGGACATGTGATTTATGCCACCGGTACCAGCGAAAACCTAAAGGCTTTAAACCAGGCCGGATTAATGGGAATGTCGCTACCGTATAAATATGAAGGACTGAATTTCCCGATAGTTCCTTACATTATGGCCGCCGATATTGTTTCGCGTGCCGATGCCGGTTTTGTAAATATTTGGGGTTTGCAGGATTGTGCCGAAACCATAAACGAATTCGCCTCGGAAGAGCAGAAAGAAAAGTATCTTCCCCGCGTTTGCAAAGGCGACACCATGGCCATGGATTTAACCGAACCCGATGCCGGTTCCGATTTGCAGGCGGTTCAGCTTAAAGCCACCTGGGATGAAAAGAAAAATGTGTGGCTGCTAAACGGCGTGAAACGCTTCATCACCAACGGCGACGGCGATATTTCCCTGGTTCTGGCACGTTCGGAACCCGGTACAAAAGATGGCCGCGGACTTTCCATGTTCATTTACGACAAACAACATGGAGGTGTAACCGTTCGGCGCATTGAGCACAAAATGGGCATTATCGGTTCGCCAACTTGTGAACTTGCTTTTAAAGATGCTCCGGCCGAATTGGTTGGTTCCCGGAAACTGGGCCTCATAAAATACGTGATGGCACTGATGAACGGTGCCCGTTTGGGAATTGCCGCCCAATCGGTTGGAATCAGCGAAGCCGCTTATCGTGAAGCGCTTGAGTACGCTAAAGAACGTATGCAATTCGGAAAATCCATCATTCACTTTCCTGCAGTATTTGAAATGCTTTCAACCATGAAGGCCAAACTGGATGCATCACGTACCTTGCTTTACGAAACAGCCCGGTTTGTGGATATGTACAAAACGTATCAGCATATTTCAGAAGAGCGTAAGCTGGAAAAAGAGGAACGCGACGAAATGAAGCACTTTCAGCGACTGGCCGATATTTTTACACCGCTTGTGAAAGGAATGGCCAGCGAATACAGTAACCAACTGGCTTACGATGCGGTACAGATTCATGGTGGTTCCGGTTTTATGAAAGATTACCCGGTGGAACGCATTTACCGCGATGCCCGGATTACATCCATTTACGAAGGAACAACCCAGTTGCAGGTTGTGGCGGCCATCAGGGGTGTTACAACGGGTGGATTTCTCAACAGAATACGTTATTACGAAGCGCAGCGGATTTCTCCGCAACTGGAATACCTGAAACGGTCGCTGATTATTTTAACCGACGAATACGAGCAGGCAGTGAAAAAAGTAACCTCAGCCGATGATAATGAGTTTCTCGATTTTCATGCCCGCCGACTGGTTGAAATGGCCGGGCACATCATCATGAGTTATTTACTGCTGCTTGATGCCAACCGCGAAGAGTCTTTCCTGCGCCCGGCAAAAAATTACATCACTTTTGCCAAATCACAGGTGAAAGCAAGTGCCGAATACATCCGGGTTTCTGAATTAAGCGACATCGGAAATTATAAGTTTGAATTGTAGAAATAAGATTTTTTATTTTGGTTTTCAGCCCCGTCTGGTTTTCAAATTCCGGGCGGGGCAGAGTTTTTTAGGGGCAATAATTTCGGTTTAAACCGAAAAATTTACCCTTTTTTATTGAAATTTTCTTTCCCATAGAAGAATCGCCCGGTTACAAGTAGCCCGGCAAAAACGAATGCGGCAAAAACCAGACTGCTTGTCGCCAGTTGCATTCCGCCCGAAATAACATGTCCGCTGGTGCACCCTCCGGCCATGCGCGCCCCGAAAATCAGGATAAATCCACCAAACAGCGACCATAAAATGCGCGAAGAGCGGGAGTTGTTTTTGAAATTTTTCCAGTTTTCGTGAATAAGCTGAATTTTAAACTCTCTGTTTAACAACGAAAGAATTAAACCCGACAAAGTAGCACCCGCCAAAAAAACAACTTCCCAACTGCCCGACTTTTGAATGGCTTCGAAATAGCTGTTTTGAGTAACTCCGGTCAGCCAGTCTGCCACAAAAGGGAAGGTTGTTGATGCACCGATTTGCCGGTTTGAAACCACACTCAGAAAAACGATGGCATTCAAAATTGCCAGACCGATTCCGGCTGCCAGCCATTTCATATCTTTCCCCGGTTTATCCAGTTTGTGCACCCAAAACGAAGCGCCGATAAATACAGCACTTAGCAAAATCAAAAGGATATAGAAAAGAACCGGATTGCCTCCGGCGATGGTATGTAATGAGATGACACCCAGGTTTGGACCAAGAATTCCCTGAATGGAGGGTAGCACAAGCGTGTAAACCAGACCTCCCAACAAACCTCCGATAATTCCGAAAAGCGCATCCAAAGAACCTTGTCCTAATGAAATGGCAAGTGTTCCCGGGCAATAACCGAGAATGGCCATACCAACGCCAAAAATAATTCCACCCATCGCAATTCCACCTAAAATAAGTGGTTTGGTGTGGTAATCAGCCAGTCCCAGTCCGATTTCAACATTAATTAAAATAGCACCAACACCAATAGCCACAGCAATGGCTTTGGCCACAGCCAGGTTGTTGAGCGTAGCCATTCCGCTAATGGTGTTGTACTTGTTCAGTTTCGCGTATTGTAAAATTGCACCAAAAAGAAATCCCAGAATTAAAGTGGTTATTATCATTTTATGAATTTTGATTTAGGGCAACAAAACTAAACATTATTGTTGTATTTAACCCTGTTGCAACGTTCAGTTTTATTGATGATTTTGGTATAATCCGAACTTTTTTTGTCTCAGTTTTTGATATTAATTTTTCCCTCAAAATACTTAAAATAACTGCCTGCTTTCATTTACGAGCATTTTCTTTTTTACTTTTGCGCGCCATTTAAAGAACCTGCCCCAATTTTGTTTGTTGTAATTGACATTCAGTAAGAAAGGAAGGTTCAACAAAATTTCAGATTTTTAGAAACAGGAAAAACAATGACAGAAATTAGAAATATAGCCATCATAGCTCACGTTGACCATGGAAAAACCACATTGGTTGACCGCATGTTGCACCAGGTGAAACTGTTCAGGGAAAACCAGGACATGGGTGAATTGATACTCGACAGCAACGATTTGGAGCGGGAACGCGGAATTACCATTCTTTCGAAAAATGTTTCCATTCGTTACAAAGACACTAAAATAAACATCATCGACACGCCCGGTCACTCCGATTTCGGAGGCGAGGTGGAACGCGTACTAAACATGGCCGACGGCGTTTTGCTTATTGTGGATGCCTTTGAAGGCCCCATGCCGCAAACCCGGTTCGTGCTGCAAAAAGCGCTGGAACTGGGTTTAAAACCCATTGTGGTGGTGAACAAAGTGGACAAGCCGAATTGCACCCCCGACATTGCTCACGAAAAAGTGTTCGATTTGATGTACAGTCTCGATGCTACCGAAGAACAGCTCGATTTTCCAACGGTTTATGGCTCGGCAAAAGCCGGATGGATGGGCCCCGATTGGCAAGAAGAAACTACTGACATCAGCTATTTGCTCGATGTTATTCTGGAACATATTCCGGCTTCAAAACACAAGGAAGGTTCGTTGCAAATGCGCATTACTTCGCTCGATTATTCTTCTTATACTGGTAGAATTGCAGTTGGGAAAGTCACCCGCGGACAATTGATTCCTGGATTACCGGTTTCGCTGGTAAAACGCGATGGAAGCATTGTAAAATCTTTGGCCAGAGAGGTTTATCTGTTCGAAGGATTAGGAAAGGAAAAAACAAAAGAGCCGGTTCCATCAGGAGAAATTTGTGCCGTGTTAGGTCTTGAAGGTTTCGAAATTGGCGATACCGTTGCCGATGGTTTGGAGCCCGAAGGATTAAAACCTATTCAGCTTGACGAACCCACCATGAGCATGTTGTTTGTGGCCAACAATTCACCGTTCTTTGGGAAAGATGGTAAGTTTGTTACATCACGGCAACTTCGCGACCGGCTTTACAAGGAAACAGAAAAAAACCTGGCACTGAGAGTTGAGGATACCAATTCAGCCGATTCCTTTATGGTTTTTGGGAGGGGAATTTTACACCTCTCCATTTTGGTGGAAACTATGCGCCGCGAAGGCTACGAAATGCAGTTGGGCCAGCCTAAAGTGATAATAAAGGAAATTGACGGTGTTAAACACGAACCAATGGAATTTTTAACCGTTCAGGTGCCCGAAGAATTTTCGGGGAAAGTGATTGAACAGGTTACCCAGCGAAAGGGTGAAATTTTAAATATTGAAGTAAAAGGTGACCGTTCTAATTTGGAATTTTCCATTCCGGCACGTGGAATTATTGGGTTGCGGAACCAGATGCTCACAGCAACCGAAGGCGAAGCCATTATGGCACATCGCTTTAAAGGTTATGAGCCATGGAAAGGTTCTTTGGGCGTTAACCGTAACGGGGCGCTTATTTCGCTGGAAACCGGAACGGCTATTGCATATTCCATCGACAAAATGCAGGACCGCGGACGCTTTTTTGTTGACCCTGGTGAAGACGTGTACATGGGACAGGTAATTGGCGAAAATACCCGGCAGGACGATTTGACCATCAACATTATCCGCACCAAAAAACTCACCAACATGCGGGCATCCGGCTCCGACGATAAAACCAGCATTGCCCCGGCAATTAAGTTTTCGCTGGAAGAAGCCATGGAATACATCCGCAACGACGAGTACCTGGAAGTTACGCCCAAAAATATGCGCATTCGTAAAATAATGTTGAACGAGCACGACCGGAAGCGTCAGGCAAAGTCGTTGGCGGAGAATTGAATCTTCTTTCATCGTGTTAAAAAAATATTTCAATATCTTTGAAAAAACAATAAGATATGAAAGGTGTGATAAATATAGAATATCCCGAATCATTGGCTAATTCATTAAAATTGAGAGGTAAAGATTTTGAGAATGAGATGAAAACCACTTCATTGGTAAAACTTTTTGAATTAGGAAGGGTTTCTTCTGGTACCGCTGCTAAAGTATTAGGATTGACAAGATTAGACTTTTTAGAGTTGCTTGCAAAATACGAAGTTTCACCTTATGGACAATATGATATTGATGATATAAAAGAAGACATCAAAAATGCCTAAGATAGTTTCAAATACAACTCCCATTATCTCATTATTAAAATTATCACAACTTAATATTCTTAAAGAATTATACTCAGAAATTTTAATACCCTACGCTGTTTTTCAAGAGATTGAGGATGGTAAAAATAAAAGGTATTATCAGGATTTATCAAAAATTGACTGGATTAAAATTGTTGAAATTCAGGACAGTCAAGCAATAAAGTATTTTCTTGATTTAGATGCAGGAGAATCAGAAGCAATAGTTCTTGCTACCGAAATAGGAGCTGATTTAATAATTATAGACGAGAAACTGGGGAGATTTCACGCAAAACATGCGGATTTGAAAGTAACCGGTACGATTGGAATTTTAATTAAAGCCAAAAGACAGGGGATAGTAAGAGATTTGAAACCATTACTTTACGAATTGACTGAAAAAGATGTTTGGATTAGCGAGAAACTAATTGAAGAGATTCTGAAACAAGTTGGAGAGTGGTAATCTATTTGCTCTGACATTATTTGTAATATCAGGGTTTTGTTCCTTGCATTAATCGTTCGGTAAACATGGATAATTTGAATATTTTTTTGTTAACGACTTCTTAACAAAGTGTAAACATATATTACTATTTAGACATGTAATAAATTAGAGCTCTGAATTGTACAATTCACTTATTGGTTTTATTTTTAGGCAATTAATTTAAAACTGAAAGTCAATGTATAAAAGAGTTTTTTCTCTATTCATTATTCTTATTTTCACCGGATTAACACTTTTTTCCCAAACACCCACCAGGTGGAGAGGGCCTAACGGAAATGGTGTTTACGACGAAACCGGGCTGTTAAAACAGTGGCCGGCCTCGGGTCCTGAAATAATCTGGCATTTTGATGGGTTGGGCGAGGGACATTCATCTCCGGCGTTCGCCAACGATATGATTTACCTTTCAGGAATGGAAGGCGAAACAGGATATATTTATGCGCTTTCAACTTTTGGCGGCCTGAAATGGAAAGTTCCTTACGGAGAGGAATTTCATGAAAGTTATCCAGGAGCCCGTTCAACTCCCGTTATTGCCGGCGACCTCCTTTATATTTATTCCGGTCATGGCGTTTTAACCTGCATGGATGCCGGTAATGGAGAAATAAAATGGCACAAGGATGTATTTAATGATTTTGACGGTAAAAATATTCGTTGGGGAGTTACTGAAACACCCGTTGTTGATGGCGATTTGATTTTTATAACTCCCGGAGGAAGCAGAAACAATGTGGTTGCACTGAACCGTTTCAACGGAAACCTGGTGTGGTCGTCGCCCGGAAAAGGTGAACTTTCGGCTTATTGCACACCGCTTTTAATAGAATTACCTTCGCGAAAATTATTGGTTACCATGACCGCTGATCACATTATTGGGCTCGATGCCAAAGATGGAAAAATGCTTTGGTCGCATCCGCAAACCAACCGTTACCAGGTTCATGCAAACACACCCATTTACCACGATGGAGGCCTTTTCTGTTTCAGTGGTTACGGACAAGGTGGAGTGAAACTCGAATTAAGCGCCGACGGCAGCAGCGTAAAAAAAGCCTGGTTCAACGACAAGCTCGACAACAGGATTGGCGGAATGGTGCTGGTTGACGGCTACCTTTACGGATCGGGCGATAACAATAGGCAGTGGCGTTGCGTGGATTGGAAAACAGGTGAAGAAAAATATGTTTCCACCGATTTGGGTAAAGGCGTTACCATTTTTGCCGACGGAATGCTATTTGGGTACAGCGACCGCGGTGAGCTTGGCCTTATTGAAGCTACTCCCACCGGATTTAATCTGCTGAGCCAAACTAAGGTTGAGCTTGGATCGGGTCAACACTGGTCACATCCGGTAATTCAGAATGGCCGGCTTTATCTTCGTCATGGTAATACACTTATCGCTTATAAAATTAAATAAAGCCTGCTTACCGGAAATCATTTTTTAGAACATTTGTTTGATTTTTCTGATGGTTTGTTTGAAAAATATTCGTTTCGGATTTATAAAATTAATACATTTAATAATGAAAAATATCTTGCTCGGAATACTCCTCATTTTTTTTATTTTACCTGTAAACGCCCAACTCGTGCAGTGGCGTGGTCCCAACCGTGACGGGCAATTCCAGGAATCCGGGCTGTTGAAGGAATGGCCGGGGAACGGCCCTGAAATCATCCTCGAAGCCGAAGGAATTGGAAAAGGATGGTCGTCGCCCATTATGGTTGGTAATATGATTTACACCACAGGAATGATTGACACACTGGATTATCTCACCGCAATGGATTTACAGGGAAATGTGAAATGGCAGGTTTCATACGGCAGGGCTTGGAACCAATCTTTTCCCGATACGCGCAGCACCCCGGTGGTGGAAGATAACCGGATTTATGTGCAAAGCGGTACCGGCGAGGTTTCCTGTTTTAATCGTGAAAACAGTGAAACCATCTGGAAGGTGGATGTAGATGAAAATTTTAAAGCTGAATACCACACCTGGGGTAACTCGGAAACACCGTTGATTGTGGATGACAAGGTCATTTGTTCACCCGGGGGAAACCAGACTTCAATTGTTGCTCTCAATAAAATGACCGGAGAACCTGTCTGGCAAAGCGAATCGCTTGGTGGCCCGCGTGCCTACGCCTCGGCAACCATTTACGAATTCAAGGATTTCCGTTACATTCTGGCCATGATTGGCACCCATTTGATGGCAATTCATCCTGAAACCGGAGAAATTGCCTGGAATTACAAATACCTGGATCCGGCAAAATGGGACAGTGAAGGGTTGATTTGGGCAAATACGCCCATTTATAAGGAAGATGAAATTTTCTTAAGCATGGGCTATGATTACCATGCCGTTATGCTGAAAATGGATTCCACAGGTACTTCAGTTTCTGAGAAGTTCATCGACCGTACGCTTGATAATCACCATCACGGAGTAATTCTGCACGACGGTCATCTTTACGGTTCCAACTGGTACAACAACAAGCAGGGCCGCTGGGCGTGTATGGTTTGGGATACCGGCGAAATCAAATACGTGGACGAATGGGATACCAAAGGTGCACTCGTATTGGCCGACGGAATGCTTTATGCCTACAACGAACGGGGCAATGTTGGGCTGGTAAAACCCTCGCCCGATGGTTTTGAGGTGGTCAGTCAGTTTCGTATTACCAAAGGTGCCGGACCGCACTGGGCTCATCCGTTTATTGCCGATGGAAAGCTGCTGTTACGGCATGGCGAAGTCCTTTTCGTTTATGACATAAAAGAAAAATAACAACTGTAATGAAGGTAAACCTTTTTCAGTTCTCAAAAAATCAAATGATGAGATTGCTTTTAGTCCTATTTTCAATTCTTTTTTCAACAACCATCATTTCCCAGGAAGTTATTGAATTCAGGGGAATTAACCGAACCGGGCACTACCCGGAAACTGGCCTGCTAAAAGAATGGCCGGAAGAAGGACCTGAACTGGTTCTAAAAATTGAAAATATAGGAAAAGGATATTCACAACCGGTTGTGGCCGATGGCAAAATTTTCGTTACCGGAATTAAAAATGACGGAACCGATGCCATTTCAGCCTATGACATGAATGGCCATTTACTCTGGGAAACAGATTATGGCCAGTCCTGGACACGCTCTTATTCCGATAGCCGGTGTACCCCAACTTTTGAAAACGGAAAACTTTATGTGGCAAGTGGTACCGGACAATTGAGTTGTGTTGATGCTCAAACTGGAAAAATAGTCTGGCAGGTTGATGCCGTTGATAAATATGGGGGAGAAATTCACCAACACGGTGATTCTGAAAATCCCTTGCTGGTGAACGACCTGGTGGTATATACAACCGGAGGAGAAAATTACACCATGGTTGCCTTTAAAAAATCGGATGGAACCGAAGTTTGGAAAGCTAAAAGTTTGGGTGGTGCCAAGTCTTATGCATCGCCGGTTTTAATAAGTCATAAAGGGAACAGAATTATCCTTGTTCAGACTACCCGAAATTTGATTGCCATCAATCCTGTAAACGGAAATTTACTTTGGGATTATGATTTAATACAGTTTCACGAGGGCAATCAGGGGCAGGGAGCACAAACCAATCCTGCACTCAGTTATAACAATGAGGTTTTTGTTACAAGCGGTTACAATCATCCTGCTACCATGTTTTCCATTGCAGAAGATAACCAGGATGTTGATTTGAAATGGAAAAATGAAACCTTAAACACCCACATTGGTGGTGTGGTTTTGGTTAATGAAAATATTTTCGGATCCAACTGGCAGCATAATTCCCGCGGCAGGTGGGCTTGTATTGACTGGAAAACAGGTAAAACGCACTGGGAAGAAGAATGGTTTAACAAAGGTTCTGTAATTTATGCCGACGGAAAACTTTACCTTTACGAAGAAAAAAGCGGAAACGTTGCCCTGGTTGAGCCGTCGTCCGAAAAACTGAAAATAGTAAGCACCTTTAAGATCGAAGAAGGCACGGGTCCTCATTGGGCACATCCGGCCATTTACAACGGGAAACTTTTTATCAGACATGGTGATGTTTTGATGGTTTACAATATAAAAGCTTAAATGGACAGCAAACAAATCATAAAAATTGTTTCTTACTCCCTGGGAATCATCTCATTTGGATTTCTTTTCTGGTGGCTGAACTACAATCCGACCCATGATTTCGAATTGAATATGGAAGGAGCCGATAACCGCGGTTCAGGCCTGGAAGCCCAGGAAGTGGAAATTGGAGAATACTTTGAACAGTTTGCAACCGGTTATACTGAATTTTCGGAAACCTGGCCCCGGTTCAGGGGAGAAGATTTCGACAACATTTCCAAATCGCCGATAAAACTCATTGACAATTTCGGCAACGACGGTCCAAAAATTTTATGGTCGAAGGAGTTGGGCGAAGGACATTCCGGAGCTGCCATTTACGAAGGACTGGTTTACATTCTGGATTACGACGAAGAAGAACGTGCCGATATTTTACGCTGCTATTCCCTGCTCGATGGTAAAGAAATGTGGGTGCGTGGCTACAATTTAAATATAAAACGAAACCACGGCATGTCGCGAACCATTCCGGCTATTACTGAAGATTATATTCTGACCATGGGACCAATGTGCCATGTGATGTGCCTCGACCGCGAAACCGGCGATTTTCGTTGGGGACTCGATGTGGCACGGGAATACGAATCGGAAATACCGCTGTGGTACACTGGGCAATGTCCGCTTATCGACGATGGAAAGGCCATCATCGCCACAGGCGGAAATGCCTTGATGGTGGCTGTTGACATGGAAACCGGGGAAAAACTATGGGAAACACCCAACCCGGAAGGCTGGAAAATGTCGCATTCATCTGTAATGCCTTACTCTTTCGGTGGGCGAAAAATGTACGTGTACAGTGCCATTGGCGCACTTGTGGGCGTGGCTGCCGATGGCGAAGATGCAGGTGAAATCCTTTGGCAAACAACAATTTGGAACCACTCAGTGGTGGCGCCTTCACCAGTTTGTATGCCCGACGGAAAGATATTTATGACCGCAGGTTACGGTGCAGGAAGTATGATGGCAAAACTTTCGGAAAATAATGGAGAATTTTCCATTGAAGTATTGTCGAAATATCCGCCAAGAGATGGATTGGCTTGTGAACAACAGACGGCATTGTATTGGAACGGGCATCTTTTTGGCATTGTGCCCAAAGATGGCGGGCCCAACCGGAATCAATTGGTTTGCGTTCACCCCGATAATCCGCAGGAAATGGTCTGGACAAGTGGCTCTGAAAACCGTTTTGGCCTGGGACCTTATTTTATTGCCGATGGAAAAATGTTCATTCTGAATGACGACGGAACACTTTTTATAGCACGGCCAAGTACCGAAAGATACATTCAGATTGACCAGGTGAAAGTAATTGAAGACGGACACGATGCCTGGGCGCCGTTCGCCATAGCCAACGGTTATTTAATCATGCGCGATGCAACTACTGTGGTTTGCATCGATTTAAACGTTTAATTCAATAAAATGAAGAACAAGGGAATCATCATTTTTCTACTCATTCTGGCCGTTGTAATTGTGGCGGTAATTGTGGGCGACTATGTTTCCGACCGGCCTAACCGCAGCAAACCCAATCCGTTTGCTTACGATGTAAATGAATTTAAAACCGTTGACCCGGATTTGATTCATTACAAAGAATCGAAAAATTTCAGGATTGGTTTTGAGGAACCTGCCGCCATTACCATTCAAAATGAAAAAATATATGTTACGGGTGATAATCGTTTAAAAATAATTGGATTGTCAGGAAATTTACTGTCCGAATTCCCGCTTTCCGGTAACCCTCAGACGGTGGAGGTTTTGGGCGAAAAGATTTTTGTTGCCATTGAAAATCGTGTATTGGTGTACAACGAAGATGGGAATATTTTAAACGAATGGCAGTCATTGGACGAAAATTCATTGATAACTGCCATCGCCGCAGCCGGAACCAATGTTTTTGTAGCCGATGCCGGTATGAGGAGGGTGATACGTTTTTCAGAAGAAGGTGAAATTTTGGGCGAATTTGACGGAAAAGCCGAGGAGGGTGTTTTGCACGGGTTTATTATACCAAGTCCTTGTTTCGATTTAGATATAAATGATGTGGAAGAGTTGTGGGTTGTGAATCCCGGACTTCATGCATTGGAAAATTACACATTCGGGGGCAATTTACGGGCACACTGGAAGAATACCAGCATGCGGCCGGAAGGCTTCAGCGGATGTTGCAATCCGTCGCATTTTACGTTTCTGGACGACGGACGATTTGTAACCAGTGAGAAAGGTCTGGTCCGGATAAAAACTTATAAACGCTCGGGTGAGTTTGAGGGAGTTGTGGCTGCACCCAACAAGTTTGTTGACCAGGGCCGTGCGCCCGACGTGGCTGCCGACAGCCAAAACAACATTTATGCGCTCGATTTCGACAAAAAAATGATTAGGGTGTTCGAACCGAAAGAAAACACCGGACTTTAGTCTGGTGACTAAGTGTAAAAAAAATAAAAGGTGCAAGCAAGCCCGTATTTTGAAAACCGAAAGCGCTATGCACCGCAAATTGAAAGGTTATAATTGCAATGAACCGAAAAGAATTTTTTAAAACCAGCGGCAGAATTTTAATCCTTGGAGCCATGGCAGCCACTACCGGCTACCTGGTGGTAAACCAAAAGGTGGATGCCACCTGTTCGGTTTCTTCTGCCTGTCAGAAATGTGGACAGTTTGTAAAATGCGATCTGCCACAGGCTGTCGAGACCAAACAGGCTCAACAACCGAAGGAAAAAAAATAGCTCCAGGATTTATCCTGGTGTTGAAAAACGATATAGGAAACAAGGCGCAAGCAGGTCAGGTAATTAAAACACCGGCAAATCGTGCGCCGCAGATTGAAAAGGTAGTTGAATAAAAATAGTCCCCGGTTTCAACCGGGGGTTCAGGAAGAGAAGATTTGGACAAGGCGCAAGCAGGTCGGTTGTTAGAAACACAGGCAAACCATGCGCCGCAAATTGAAACAGTGATTAGAAGTAAGAGAAAAACAGATGCAGATGGAAAACAACAGTAAATCGAAAAACCGGCGCGAATTTATCCAGAGCGGTGTGCGTTTGTCGCTGGCACTGGCGCTGGGCAGCGTGAGCGGTTTGGCACTAAGTAAAGTTGTGAAAGACGATTACGTATGGCAAATCGACCCCTTTGAATGCACTCAGTGCGGACGTTGTGCCACTGATTGTGTGATGTCGCCTTCTGCTGTGAAATGCGTCCATGCCTACGACCTTTGCGGGTACTGCGATTTATGCGGTGGCTATTTTAAACCCGATGCCAACCAGTTGAGCACGGCAGCCGAAAACCAGCTTTGTCCAACTGGGGCTATTGAACGGAAATTTATTGAAGAACCGTATTTTGAATACCATATTATTGAGGACCTGTGCATCGGTTGCGCCAAATGTGTAGAGGGATGCACTGCTTTCGGGAATGGTTCGCTGCACCTACAGATTATCCATGATATTTGCCTTAACTGCAACGAATGTTCCATTGCACGGGTTTGTCCTTCCAATGCCATTAAACGGGTGCCGGCAAGTGAAGCTTACAATGTGAAAGGCGACTTTACCAACAATCCGGAATCTTAACAGAAATGAAAAAACTGAAATACATACTTTTTACTTTTTATTTTTTACTTTTTACCTTTTCTCTGTCTGCCCAGCAGCAAAGGTTTCCCAAACCTGAATTTGAGTCGGGATATGAGCAACCTTCAACCGTTACGCCTGAACCACGTGCGCTGGCACTGGAGTATTTCGATGTATTGGTTTTGCTGGTTGTGCTTTCACTGGCAACCTGGTTTGTACTGAAAAAACGCTCGAGGCAGGGTGTATTGTGGCTTTCGGTATTTACACTCATTTACTTTGGCTTTTACCGAAATGGATGTATTTGTTCCATTGGGGCTATTCAAAACGTCACGCTTTCTTTTGCCGACCCAACCTATTCCATCTCACTCACGGCCTTGCTGTTTTTTCTTTTGCCACTGGCATTTACGCTTTTTTTCGGAAGAACTTTTTGCGCCGGAGCCTGTCCGCTCGGTGCTATTCAGGATTTAGTTATTATTAAACCCATCAGCCTGCCCAAGTGGCTGAACAAAACGCTGGGACTAATTCCCTATTTATACATTTCACTGGCTGTGTTGTTTGCTGCTACGGGAACCGATTTTATTATATGCCGTTACGACCCGTTTGTGGGCATTTTTCGGATGGACGCCAAATTTCACATGGTGGTTCTGGGAGCAAGCTTTTTGCTGATGGGCATGTTTGTAGCCCGGCCTTACTGCCGTTTCTTTTGCCCATACAGTGTGTTGCTGAGCTGGATGTCGAGGTTCTCCAAATGGCACCTCACCATAACACCAGCGGCTTGCATTCAGTGTAAATTGTGTGCCAATTCCTGTCCGTTTGATGCCATTGACTATCCGACCAACGAAAAGGAAGTGGTGAAATCCGGTCTCGGTCCTAAACGGTTTTTGGTTTATGCTGTGCTCATCCCAATTTGGGTGGCAGTTGGCGTTTTTGTGGGCGAACGTTCGCATACATTCCTGTCGAAAGCCAATCCCGATGTATTTCTGGCAGAGCTGCTGATTTCAAATCCTGAAATCAAAAACGACCCCGATAACATTGACGTACAGACTTTCCTTGCTTCCGGAAAAACCATGGAAACACTTGTGAAAGAGGCTGATGTTATCAGGGATAAGTTTTATGTGGGAAGTATGATTGCAGGAGGTTTTATGGGACTTGTAATTGGGATGACACTGCTAAATACTGTTGTATTCAGAAAACGACAGGACTACGTGCCCCACAAGGGGAATTGCCTAAGTTGCGCCAGGTGTATGGATTATTGTCCGGTAGAAAAATAAACGGGTGGCGTGGTTTGCAACCGCGCATCTATATTTGAATAGGTTCAAAAATTGAAAATACAATTGAAATGACCAACAATGATAAATTAAAATTAGCCCAAAATGTGGCCGTAATTTCCGGAATTTTTTGCTCGGTAGTGGCCTTGCTATTGCTGCTCAATTTCTGGCAGTTTGCAAAAAATGACCCCATTGAGAGCCAGGCTTTGGAGGTACTGGTTGAACGGTTGAAGGAAGACCCCAACAATGACGGGCTGAAAACTGAAATCCGGCAATACGACCTTTTGGCACGGAAAGCATATTTCAACAGTCAGTGGCAGGTGAAAACCGGCGCTTATCTGCTGTTGTTCGGAGCCATTGTGCTCGCCTTTGCGTTAAGGGTTTATTATTCGCTGAAATCCAAAATTGAAGTACCTGATAAAGTTCAGGAGAATGAAATTACCAGCCGTATTCTGGCCCAAAAGGGAATTCTCATTGTGGGAGCAGTTATTTTTATTTTGGCATTTCTTGCATCTTTTGCAACCGTAAATTACCTTGAAAAATATGATTGGGAAACGGCATCTGCTGAAGGTTCAGCCGAAGCGGTGGATGAAGGAATTGAAGTGATTGATGTTGGAGGGAACAGTTTTGATGAAACGGATCAGATTTCAGAGGCAGACCAGACCAGTTCGGAGGAAGAAACAGTAGCTGAGGAGGTTGAATCAAGAGCAGAACCCGCGGCTGATCAGCAACCGGAATCTCTACAAGAAGAAAAACCGGTCACTGCCGTTACTACTGCTTTAACACTTGAGCAGGTACGACAAAACCATAATTCGTTCCGCGGACCATTAGGACAGGGAATCAGTTACCACAAAAATATTCCCACCGAGTGGGACGGTCCTTCGGGAACCAATATTCTTTGGAAATCGCCCATTCCAAAACACGGCTACAATTCACCGGTAGTTTGGGGAGACAAAGTGTTTATTGCCGGCGCCGATAACCAGAGCCGCGAAGTGTATTGTTACAACCGTAATAACGGAAACTTGCTCTGGACCGGAAAAGCCAACAACATTCCCGGTTCTCCGGCATCTCCGCCGCGTGTAACTGAAGACACCGGCCTTTCAGCTCCAACGGTTACAACCGACGGCCAGCGGGTATTCGCCATTTTTGCCACCGGCGATGTGATTGCTTTCGATATGGATGGCAACCGGGTTTGGGCGAAAAACCTGGGTGTTCCCGATAATCATTATGGACATTCTTCTTCACTTATTGTTTGGGATAATAAACTTATCATTCAGTATGATACCAACAAAGGCGGAAAAGTGATGGCACTGAGCCTGGCATCCGGCGAAACGGTTTGGGAGACTACCCGCGATGCAAAAATTTCGTGGGCCAGCCCGGTATTGGCCCAGGTTGACGGAAAATACCAGGTGGTTCTTACTGCCGACCCCATTGTGGCAGGTTACGATGTGCAAACCGGAAACGAACTCTGGTCGGTAGAATGTATGATGGGCGAAGTCGGTCCTTCTGTCGGATATTCTGATGGTATTGTTCATGCCGCCAACGAATACGCTACTATGGTTGCCATCGATATTAAAACACAGGAAATTCTGTGGGAAGACGATATGTTCCTTCCCGAAGCTGCCAGTCCGTTGGCGCATAACGGATTGCTGATTATTGCCACCAGCTACGGTGTGATGGTTTGTTACGATGCCAAAACCGGCGAGGAATACTGGGAACACGATGTGGGCAAAACACTCTATTCATCGCCCATGGTTGCCGATGGCAAATTGTTTATGATGGATAATGACGGTGTAATGCGCATTTATGAATTTGGCAAAGAGATGAAATTGATTGCCGAAAACGAACTGGGCGAGACCGCCGGAACAACTCCGGCCTTTGCCGATGGAAGAATATACATCAGGGGAGAAGAAAATTTATATTGTATAGGAAATTAGAAAATTCAAATGACAAATAAATTTCAATTCGCAATTTTTCAAAATTCAAAACTGAACATTCCAGAGTTTGGGAATTGGCCATTGAAATTTGGATTTTATTTGTTCTTTGGGATTCGGGTTTTGGTACTTTAAGAGATAGATATGACTGACGATTTCCAAAATATCGACCAAATTATTCAGGAGAATGGCTCTGAAAAAAAGAATCTAATTCCTATTTTACAGGCTATTCAGCATGAATACAATTACCTGCCGGAGCAGACGCTGAAATACCTGGCTGAGAAAACGTCAATCACTCCTTCAGAGATTGTGGGTGTGGCCAGTTTTTACAAGCAGTTCAGGATGCAGCCTGCAGGGAAACACATGGTAAAGGTTTGTGTGGGAACAGCTTGCCATGTAAAAGGCGCAAGCCTGGTGCACGACGCATTTCGCAGGCATTTTAAGCTGGAGACAGGCAAAGAAACTGACGATTCGGGCGAATATACTTTGGAAAAAGTGAGTTGCCTGGGGTGCTGTACTTTGGCGCCGGTGGTTCAGGTTGATGACATTACTTACGGCCATGTTGCTCCCGACCAGGTGGACAAGGTGATTGAAGATTTTGAAAGCCAGCAGGGAAAAAAGGGAGTCAAAAAATTCAGGAAAGCCGATGGTTCGGAAATAAAAGGTGAAATTCGTATTGGTTTGGGTTCTTGCTGTGTGGCCAGCGGAAGTGGTGAGATTGAGCAGGAAGTGGAAAAAGTAGTTAACCAGAGCGGTTTGAGGGTGAAGCTGAAACACGTAGGTTGCGTAGGCATGTGTCATCAGGTTCCGCTGGTGGAAATTGTGCCCAACGAAGGCGAACCAACGCTCTATGCGAAAGTGAAACCAGAGGATGTGAAAAGCATTGTTGAAAAGCATTTTCAACCGCCCGGACTTCTCTCAAAAATGAAAAACAAGCTGTTCCATTTTGCCGAAGATATTCAAACCGACCGCAACTGGGATGGTGTTCAGCGATATGAAATCAGCATGCGCGAAAAACCGGTAGCGTCGTTTCTCGGAAATCAGATTCCCATTGCCACCGAATACCGCGGTATCATCAATCCGCTCGATATAGAAGAGTATCAGAGACGTGGTGGTTTTACCGCAGTGAAAAAAATGTTCGAAACGCTTTCTCCCGATGAGGTTGTTGCAGAAGTAAAAAACAGTGGAATTCGCGGGCGCGGGGGTGCCGGGTTCCCCACCGGTGTGAAATGGGAGTTTGTGAAGAAAGAAAAAAGCGAACTGAAATACCTGATTTGCAACGGCGACGAGGGCGACCCCGGAGCTTTTATGGACAGGATGCTTTTGGAAAGTTATCCCTATCGCGTAATTGAGGGAATGATAATAGCCGCTTATGCTGTGGACATTCATCAGGGCTATTTTTATATTCGGGCTGAGTATCCGCTGGCAGTAAAACGCATGAGAAAAGCGCTGGAAATTTGTCGCGAGAATAATTTCCTGGGAAGAAACATCATGGGCTCCGATTTCGATTTGGACCTGACCATTTACGAGGGTGCGGGCGCCTTTGTGTGTGGTGAAGAAACGGCGCTGATTGCATCCATTGAAGGAAGCCGTGGTTTTCCGCGTATCCGTCCGCCATTCCCCGCCCAAAAAGGATTGTGGGGTTACCCAACGCTGGTAAATAATACCGAAACCCTGGCACAGATTTCCTATATCATCCGCGAAGGTTCCGAAAAGTTTAAAGGCATTGGAACACATGGAAACACTGGCACAAAAGTTTTTGCGCTGGCCGGTAAAGTAGCCCGCGGAGGTTTGATTGAAGTACCCATGGGAATTACCATCCGCGAGGTAGTGGAAGTAATTGGCGGTGGCATTGCCAACGGCCGTAAGTTCAAGGCAGTGCAAATTGGCGGTCCGTCGGGTGGGTGTATTCCGGCCGAACATGCCGATACACCCATCAATTACGAATCGCTTACAGAAATGGGCGCCATGATGGGTTCCGGTGGCTTGGTAGTGCTCGACGATACCGACTGCATGGTGGACATGGCCCGGTTTTTCCTCTCCTTCACCCAGGATGAATCATGCGGAAAATGTACCTTCTGTCGTGTGGGTACCAAACGGATGCTCGACATTCTGGAAAACATCACCAGCGGAAAAGGGAAAAAAGGAGATATTGAGGAACTTGAAAAACTGGCCGAATGGACAAAAAAAGGCAGCTTGTGTGGCCTTGGAAAAACCGCACCCAACCCGGTTTTCAGCACGTTAAAATATTTTAGGGATGAATACGAGGCTCACATCAACGGCGTTTGTCCTACCGGAAAATGTGCCGAACTGATTACTTATTCGGTAAACGACAACTGCATTGGCTGCACCCTCTGTGCGCAGAAATGTCCGGTGGATGCCATTCCGTTCACTCCGCACGAAAAGCACAGCATCGACACCGAACTGTGCATTAAATGCGACTCCTGCCGCGCCGTTTGCCCGGTGGATGCGATTGATGTGAAGTAGTTAAAAGTTTAAGGTTCAAAGTTCAAAGAGGTTTATAAATAATCTCAGCATGATGAGAGAATTAAACTGGCAAAGACCTCAGAGAGGTCAAATGTTTATAGAAAAAGAACAGAAAAAGAAATACGACTCCGGTTGGAGTCGCACAATATAAAGCAAAATGATTGCTATAAACATAGAAAACCACTGGTTTCTGGAAAAGAAGGAGAAAAAAATTAGATGAAGCAAATTTTATTCATACTTATGCTGGTTTTCCCGGTAATTGGATTTACCAATCCTGCCGATATTCTGAAATATGTCGATGCATCTGTATTTCCGGTGATTGGTAAAGGATTCTCTGATACCCAAAACCGGTATGAACGTTTGCCGGCGCGGCTTGAAAACCTAACGCGTCCTCCGGTCTGGAATTTGTCGAAAAACTGCAGCGGGCTTGCAGTTCGATTTCGAACCAATTCAACGGTAATTGCTGCCAAATGGGAGGTCTCAGGTGATGTATTTATGAATCATTTCACAATGACCGGCATTAAGGGATTGGATTTGTATGCACTGAAAAACGGTAAATGGCAATTTGTTAACTCTGCCCGACCTGCCGGAAAAACATCAACTGCAATTATTATTCAAAATTTGCAAGGTAAGGAAATGGAGTACATGCTCTATTTACCCCTGTATGATGGTTTGGAAAGTTTGGAAATTGGTATTACGCAGGATGCTGAAATTAGTTCTTCAATGGCAAATTCACCTCAGACCGGTCAGCCGGTTGTTTTTTATGGAACCAGCATCACACAGGGCGGTTGTGCTACACGTGCAGGAATGGCCTATCCTAACATTCTTTCAAGAATGCTTGACCGGGAAATTGTCAATCTTGGATTTAGTGGCAACGGTCAGCTTGACCTTGAGATTGCGAAAGCCATGGCTACTATTCCGGCTTCCTGTTTTGTAATTGATTGCCTGCCAAATGTGAACATGACCCAAATGAATGAAAAATATGCCCGGTTTATGGAAATTATCAGGGAGAAACATCCTGAAACCCCAATTATTCTGGTGGAAAACATCCTTTATCCACATATGTACTTCGACCAGAAGGTTTTTGCTTTAATAAACGAAAAAAATGACACGCTGAACCGGATTTTTCAGGAACAAAAAAAGAGAGGTGATAAAAATATATTTATAGTTGAAGCAGATGGACTGATTGGAAATGACAGGGAAACCACGGTTGACGGAGTTCATTTAACCGATTTGGGATTTTTGCGGATAGCTGAAAATTTGTACCCGGTTTTGCGTAAACGATTAAAACAGAAATAAAAGGCATTTATGAGTTCCTGTCTGCCAAAAGGAAAGGTGAAAACAAAATATGATTACACTTAAAATAAATAATAAAGAAATCCAGGTTGAAAACGGCACTTCGGTGATGAAGGCGGCACAACAGATGGGAATTGATGTTCCCAACCTCTGCTGGCACGATGAGCTGGAGCATTTTACCTCGTGCATGCTTTGCCTGGTAAAAGACAACGGCAACGGAAAACTTTTTCCATCCTGCTCGGTTCAGGCTGCCGCGGGAATGGAAGTGATTACCGATGACGATGAAATTGCCGAAGCCCGTCAAACAGCCCTGGAATTGCTTCTCAGCGAACATGTGGGCGATTGTGAGGCACCGTGCCACATAGCTTGTCCGGCCCACATGAATATTCCGCTGATGAACCGGCTTATTGCTGCCGGTAAATTTGACGAATCGCTTGAAGTAGTGAAACGCGACATCGCCCTGCCTGCAGTTTTGGGGCGCATTTGTCCGGCTCCATGCGAAGGCGCTTGTCACCGCAAAACGGTGGACGAACCGGTTTCCATCTGCCTGCTCAAACGTTTTGTGGGCGATGAAAGCGCAGAACCGGAAATCATTCAGGCAAAAAATACAGGCCTTAAAGTATCAGTTATTGGTGCCGGTCCGGCAGGATTGGCGGCTGCATATTATCTGCAATTGCGCGGAATTCAGGTCACACTTTTCGATAAAGCGGAAAAAGCAGGTGGACAGGTGCGTACGGAAATCAGTGAAGAGATTTTACCCCACGATGTTTTGGACAAGGAAATTGACCTCATTCTGAAAACCGGTGTGGAATTTCATGGAAGGAAAGCTATTGATAATGAAAGTTTTGCTGAAATGCAAAGCAGTTACGATGCCGTGGTCGTTGCTTTTGGTGCAGTTGGTGAAGGAACAAATCATTTCGGTTTAAAAAGCACCGACAAGGGAATTGTTGCCGACAGGAATTCTTATCAAACTTCCGTGGAAAATGTTTTTGCCATTGGCAATGCCTTGCGTTCATCAAAGCTGGCTGTCCGTTCAGTAGGGCAGGGAAAAGAGGTGGCGTTTTCTATTTGGCAGTACCTGAGCGGTCAACCGGTGAAAGGGGAGCCCCGCATGTTCAACTCCCGGTTTGGCAGGCTGGTGAATGAAGAATATTCAGAATACCTGAAGGAATCGGTTGTGGCGAAACGAACTTATCCTGAAAGTGGCGGGCACAGCGGTTTTTCAGCCGAAGAAGCCATTGCAGAAGCCAAACGTTGTCTGCGATGCGACTGCCGTGCCATCGACGACTGCAAGCTACGGATTTATTCTGACCAGTACAATGCCGACCAGCGCCGGTTCAAAACCAGCGAGCGCCGGAAAATTACAAAACTGGACACTCATTCCACCCTGATTTACGAACCGCAAAAGTGTATCAAGTGCGGAATTTGTGTGCGTCTCACCGAAAAGTTAGGCGAACGGTTTGGTTTCACATACATTGGCAGGGGTTTTGATGTGGAGGTGGGCGTGCCGTTTAACGAAGATGTGCAACAGGCACTTACCGAAACTGCTTTGAAAGTGGCCAAAGGTTGCCCAACCGGGGCAATAGAGTTGAAGGATAAATTAAAACAAAACACATAGTTCTATTGTGACCTATGTGCCTATGTGGTTAATAATGAATAATATGAATAAACTTGTAATTACAATAACATTTCTCTTTTTTGCGGCCGGTTTAACTGCTCAATCCCCCGATTCATGGCCTATCTTTCGCGGAAACCAGCAGCTTACGGGCGTTTCAAAAACCGAAATCCCGGAACAACCCAAACTGCTCTGGACTTTCCAGACCGGCGATAATATCAAATCAGCTCCGGTGGTTGACCAGGGGAAGGTGGTTATTGGCTCAACCGACGGGATGGTTTACTGCCTCGACACCAACGGAAAACTGCTCTGGAAATTTGAAACTTCCAATACCATTGAAGCACCGGCACTTATTCATAAGAATACAGTTTACATTGGAAATCTCGATGGGAATTTGTATGCTTTGGATTTGACCACCGGTGCAAAAAAATGGGAATACGAAACCGATAATCAAATTATTGGTTCACCAAACTGGTGGGAGGCCGGCGGAACCACTTATATTCTGGTAGGTAGTTACGATTACTATCTGCACTGTGTGGATGCCCAAACCGGCGAGGTGAAATGGAAATACGAATCGGATAATTTTATCAATGGAGCGCCTGCCTGTTCGGATGGAAAAACCTTTTTTGGCGGCTGCGACGGATACCTGCACATGGTGGATATTGTTTCGGGAAAAGCCGATAAGAAAATCGACGTGGCAACCTACGTTCCCGGTTCACCGGCGCTTGAAAATCAAAAAGCATACCTTGGCGATTATGATGGCCGGTTTTTTCAGGTGGACATTGAAAAAGAAGAAACCTCCTGGGCCTGGGAAGATGAAAACACCACCCTGCCGTTTATTGCATCGCCTGCTGTGGCTGGCACCAGGTTGTTAACAGCCAATCATAATAAATTCCTTTACAGTTTCGATAAAAACAGTGGGGAGAAATTATGGGAGTACAATACCGGAAGCCGTGTGGAAGCATCGCCGGTTGTGGCACGTAATAAGGTTGTTGTGGCTAATATGCGTGGCGATTTGGCACTGGTAAACATTTCTGACGGAAAGGTTGTTTGGACATACGAAATTGGCAGCCAGATTATCCATAATCCTGCCCTGGCCGGAGGAAAGATGTTTGTGGGGGCCTACGACGGAAATGTGTATTGTTTTGGAAATTAAATGAATTATGAACATCATACAAATCATACCCGGTTCGGGAGGAAGTTTTTACTGCGGCAACTGCCTGCGCGACAGCAAATATTTTAATGCACTGCGGGCAGAGGGGCACCATGTAACCAAAATTCCCATGTACCTGCCGTTGTTCGGCGATGAACACGACATTTCTGATGTGCCTATTTTTTACGGCGCCATCAGCCTCTACCTGAAGCAGGTTTACCCCATTTTCAGAAAGGCGCCTGCTTGGGTGGATAAATTGTTGAATTCAAAGCCCATGATGAAAATGGCAGCTTCAATGGCTGGTTCTACAAGAGCCAAGGGGCTGGAGGACATGACCTTTTCCATGCTTTTGGGCGAGGAAGGGGAACAAAAAGCAGAGCTGGACCACATGGTGAACTGGATTGCCGAACATTGTAAGCCCGACATCATTCATATCTCCAATGCATTGCTCCTGGGTTTAGCTAGGCGGTTAAAGGAAAAAATTGGCGTGCCTGTACTTTGTTCGCTGCAGGACGAAGATGTTTGGATTGACCCCATGCAACCTCAGTTTCA
This sequence comes from Mariniphaga sp., assembly GCF_041687215.1. Taxonomy (NCBI): domain Bacteria; kingdom Pseudomonadati; phylum Bacteroidota; class Bacteroidia; order Marinilabiliales; family Prolixibacteraceae; genus Mariniphaga; species Mariniphaga sp. The sequence goes on along the minus strand of NZ_JAWLCI010000025.1, from coordinate 13,821 downwards.
GAAAAAAATATGGGATTTGATGCACGAGCGGGCAAAAGATTTGGATGCACTGGTTTCGGTGAGCAATTATTTTGCCGGCGAGATGAAAAAGCGGATGAACCTCACAGGTGAAAAGATTAAAACCATTCACCTGGGCGTTGCAGTGGAAGATTATAAATACATTTCTCCCGGGGAAAAGGAACGCAACGTGGGATACATCTCACGGATGTGCCACAAAGATGGTTTTGACATTGTGGTGGATGCATTTATAGAATTGAAAAAGAAACCGGGATTTGAAGATGTAAAACTTGTTGCCACCGGCGGTTATACCGGCGACGATGCCAAATTTATAAAGGAGCAGAAACATAAAATAAAGGAAAACGAACTTTCAGATTCTTTTGAGATTTTGCCGGAATTTGAAGACGAAGCCGTTCACGAGTTCTTTAAAAAAGTATCGCTGGTTTCGGTGCCTGTGCGTATTGGCGAAGCATTTGGCATTTACCTGCTGGAATCGATGGCATCGGGTGTTCCTGTGGTACAGCCTGCCCTGGGCGCTTTCCCTGAAATTATTGAGTTGTCGGGCGGAGGCGTTACTTACATGCCAAACTCGCCGCAAAAACTAAGTGAAACCTGGGCTGGTTTACTTTCCAACATGGAAAAAATGGAGAAACTGAGCCGTGCCGGTTACGAAGGAACAAAAGCAAATTTTGATATTCATGCCAAGGCAAAAGAGACCATTGATTTGTATGAGAAACTATCTCAAAAAGAATAAAGAGCGAATATTAATAGAAAAAACTGATGCTGTTACTACTGCAAAATATTACAAAAGGCTACGGTGAACCGGGCTCCCACAGTTACCGGCCTGTGCTGAAAGAGCTCAACCTTGAGGTGGACAAAGGCGAAAAAATTGCCATTGTGGGGCCAAGTGGCTCAGGAAAAACCACGTTGCTGAACCTGATTGGCGCTTTAGACCAGCCTGAAAAAGGAAAAATCCTGTTCGACGGAAAAGACATTACCGGCTATTCAAAAACCGAGCTGGCAACTTTCAGAAACAAACATCTGGGGTTCATTTTCCAGTTGCACCACCTGATGCCGCAGCTTACGCTCATGGAAAACGTTTTGCTTCCTTTACTTCCGCAGGGGAAAAATATTTCGAAGGAGCATAAAGAGTGGGCCGAACACCTTATTCAAAAGGTGGGAATCTGGGAACAGCGTGAACAAAAGCCATCGCAATTGTCGGGCGGTGAATGCCAGCGTACAGCAGTGGTTCGCGCGCTCATAAACAAACCGGAGCTTTTGCTGGCTGACGAGCCCACCGGCGCCCTCGACGAAGAAAACGCCAACGCACTTACCGAATTGTTGGTTAATTTAAGCGAAGAAGAAGGTGTAACATTGATAAATGTAACCCATGCTGCCGCTCAGGCTGACCGGATGGATAAAAAGTACACGCTGAAAAACGGGATATTAGTTTAAAGTTCTGAGTTCAAAGTTTAAAGAAATAAAGTTTATAGTTGGATATTGTGCATGGAGTTGGAATAAAAAAGCAAGTTGAAAATTATTTGATGATTGTTGATGACCTGTCAGCGTCCCCGACCTGACAGCGTCGGATTAAAATGTTTATGACAAGACTTAATTACATATTAAAATCTTTTTTTCATTACCTGAAAGCCAATCTGCTGGTGGCGCTTGGAGTGGCCATCAGCACTATGGTGCTTACTGGCTCGTTAATTATTGGTGACTCGGTGCGGCACAGCCTGGAGCAAACCACTTTTTTTCGACTGGGAGAAACAACACATTTGGTGGCGGTAACAGAGCGCTATTTCCGGCAGGAGATGGCAACTGAGATGGAGATGGAAAACCCCGAAATTCAGGCTGCACCCATTTTGCTGCTCGAGGGAGTTGCAGTCGCCGACGGGGGTCAGCGCCGTGTAAATCGGGTGCAGGTTGTGGGTGTTGACGAAAATTTTGAAAAAATCGCCCAGACTGAAATTTATTCTGAGCTGGCGGATAATGAAATAGTTGTCAGTCGTAACCTGGCCGAACGGCTGGAGGTTGGTGATGGCGACAATATTCTTGTACGTATAAAAAAAGCCAGCCTTATTCCATTGAACGCTCCTTTTGTTTCGGATGAGGAAACCAGTGTGTCGTTACGCGCCACCATCAAAAAAGTGGTGGATAAAGAAGAGATGGGCCGGTTTAGCCTGAAAACATCACAGTCGGCGCCCTACAACCTGTTTTTGTCGCTTGCCCGGCTGAACCGTCTGATGGAGTTTGAAGGCAAAGCCAATCACATTTTGGTTTCTTCAAACCTCAGCTCAGAAGAGATACGAAAATCGGTGGAGAACTGTCTGACCCCTGCCGATGCCGGTTTGAAAATGAAACACATCGCTGCCACGAACGAACTGGAAATTTCAACTGAACGGGTTTTTATGGAACCCAAAGTGGCGCAAACACTGGAACAACTGCCCGGTGCAAAGCCGATGATTACCTATTTTATAAACGGGATTGGGAGAGAAGTCGGTAGTCAGAAGTCAGAAGTCGGAAGTCAGAAATCAGAAGTTGGAAGCTCGAAGTCGGAAGACAATCACAATCAATCACAATCAATCACCACCAATCACCATCAATCTCTTTCCATTCCTTATTCCTTCGTTTCATCTCTCGGAAGCGGACAACTGGCCGATAACGAAATCATTCTTACCCAATGGGCTGCTGATGATTTAAATGCAAACCCGGGTGATACCATTAAATTGAAATACCTTGAAATCGGTCCGCTGCGGCAGTTAATCGACAAAGAATCTGAATTTATACTGAAAGAAATTGTTCCCATGTCCAATGAATGGGCTGATTCCACCCGCATGCCTTGGTTGCCCGGGCTATCAGATGCCGGCCATTGCCGCGAGTGGGATGCCGGCGTGCCCATCGATTTGGATGCCATCCGTGACAAGGACGAAGATTACTGGACGGAATGGGGTGGAGCGCCCAAAGCTTATGTTTCGCTAAACAAAGCCCTGGAAATGTGGGAGAACCGGTTTGGAGTTTACACCGCGGTCAGGTATCCGGCAGAAACATTTAACGAGGAAAACTACCGGCAGGTTTTTGCCGAAAACATTCGCCCATCCGATTTGGGAATGGCTATGGAACCCATTCGCGAACAGGGACTCGCTGCTGCAAAGAATGGTACAGATTTCAGCGGATTGTTTCTGGGACTGAGCTTTTTTATTCTGGCCGCTGCCATTATTCTTACGGCATTGCTTTTCAGGTTAAACCTGGAGACCCGTTCGGCAGAAATCGGTGTGCTTTCAGCGCTGGGTTTCAAAGAAAAACAGGTGCGCAGCTTTTTTCTGCTCGAAGGATTTGTAATAGCTCTGGCCGGCGGACTATTGGGTCTGGCCTTATCGGTTTTATACACATCAGCTGTTTTCCGCGTTTTGAACACCCTTTGGTTTGATATTGTGCGCACCAATGTGCTGCTCATGAAAATTTACCCGGTTACCCTCATTTTGGGGTTGGTAATCAGTCTGGTAGTTTCGCTTGGTGCCATTTTTATTTCCATTTATCGATACCAGAACCGCAAAACAGCCGAACTGCAAAAACGCACTGGCACCGAAATGACTCAAGGTCGGCGTCTGGCACTGGATGTGCTGATGTGGATTTCTATCCTCATTCCGGTTTTCCTATTGCTTATGCAATTGCTTCGGCCTCCGGCGCTCAACCCCATGCTTTTCTTTTTATCGGGGGGTCTGCTGCTCGTTGGATTATTGTTAGCCTACCGGAAACTGCTTTTGAGAATGGAGGTGCAAAAAACAGGGGAAATCAGATTGAATAGGTTGTCGCAACTGAACCTGGCCCGCAACAGGAGCCGTTCACTCACGGTAGTAACCTTGTTTGCTTTGGGCACATTTCTGGTTATTTCCACCGGTTCGTACAAACTCGACTTGTTTGCCAACGCACAAGATAAATCCAGTGGCACAGGAGGATTTCTATGGTTTGCTGAAACCACCATGCCGGTGCTTTACAATCTGAACAACCCGGAGAAAAGGGCCGAAGAAGGTATTTATGAAGATTTTACTTCGGTGCAATTCCGGCAGGTGGAAGGTGACGATGCCAGTTGTCTCAATCTGAACCGCATTGCCCAGCCAGCCATTCTGGGAGTTGATCCGATGGCGCTGAACGGACGGTTTTCGTTTGCCACCCGCATGAAAGGTATGGATGCCGAAGACCCCTGGTCAGCGCTGAATGAACCACTGGGAGACGGTTCCATTCCGGCCATAGCCGACCAGACTGTCATACAGTGGGGACTGGGCAAAAAAGTAGGCGATGAACTGCTTTACCAAAACGAAAAAGGCGATACCCTGAGGCTGAAACTTATAGCAGGAACCACGCCTTCCATTTTCCAGGGATACGTGATTATTTCCAACGAACATTTTCTGAAAAACTATCCTTCGAACAGCGGTTCTTATGTTTTTTTAATCGAGGGCGAACCGGAGCAGGAGGAAGCCATTGGAGAAGAACTCCGCTCAGTTTACCGCGATTATGGATGGGAAATGGAATCCACGGCCAAACGACTGGTGGAGTTTTATTCGGTAACCAACACCTACCTGAGCATTTTTCTGGCGCTCGGTGCGCTGGGAATGATTCTCGGAACCATAGGGCTGGCGATAATTTTAGCCCGCACCATCCTGGAACGCCGCCGCGAAATAGCGCTGATGCAGGCCATCGGATTCGGTACCCGGCAATTGTTCCGTTTGCTGGTAAACGAATACCTGCTGTTACTTGCTGCCGGCGTTTTAACCGGATTTGTTACTGCAGTGGTAGCCACACTTCCATCCTTCATTTCATCGAATACAGATGCTTCGCTGGGAACAGTAGCTCTGATTACTGCAATCATTCTGATTAACGGATTTCTCTGGATAGCCGGGCTGAGCTGGTTTTCTCTGCGGAAAAAAAAGCTGGTAACGGGATTGAGGGTGGAGTAATTGTCCATTTTTTACATGGCCTAACCCATGTCGTGGCCCCTGACTTGTCAAGCCTTTTATGTAATAAAATTTTCAATATTGTATATCAGGTTGTTACGTTGAAAAAATCTTAAATTTACCGCACTAAGGTAAATTTATGCTACGTATTAGAGTCGTTAAAACCGCATCTGGGTCTAGTGCAGTTCAAGTAGTTTACTACAAGAATGGCAAGCGTATTATATTTAAGCATATCGGTTCTGCGAGCAATAGTAATGAATTAGAGTCGCTGAAATTGGTTGCCAAGGATGTTATAAAGAACTTCGATCCGGAAATTCCTTTTTTTGAAGAGGCTAAGCTTGATAATCTTCTGTATCTGGACAAGACCGAGTTTTTGGGTGTGTATTCTACTTTTCTCCATGAGGTAATCTCTGGTCTGATTTCTCAGGTAGGTTTGGATAGAATCGGGAAAAAATTGTTGCTTGATCTGGTAACTATTAGAATTGTAGAGCCCGCCTCAAAACTGCGTTCTATAGAGCTTTTAGAGAGTTATTTTGGGATTAAGCATAGAAGGCAGAGCAATTACCAATCTTCTCCGCAATGGCTTCTTCTGAAGGAAGAAATTGAGAATATTGTTGTAGAGTTTGCCAAGAGCAACTATGCCTTTGATTTTGACCTGTTGTTTTACGATGTGACCACTTTATATTTTGAAACATTTGAGGAAGACGAGCTGCGAAGAAACGGTTCTTCCAAAGACAACAAATCACAGCAGCCGCAGATCATAGTCGCCCTGATGGTTACCAAAGAAGGCTTTCCAATAGCGTACAGTATTTTTTTCGGCAATACCTTTGAAGGGCATACAATAATACCTGTGGTAAATGGATTCATCAAGAAACACCCAGTAAAAGAGTTTACTGAGGTTGCCGATGCCGCAATGATAATCACTACCAACATACAGGCGCTTTTGTCAAATAACATCAACTACATTGTAGGCGCAAGGCTGGGCAACTTATCCAGTGATTTGATTGAACAGATCAATGGCAGCATTACCAGAGAGGACGGGGAAAGCATCAGGATAAAAACAGATAATGGGCATTTGATTTGCGCTTACTCTTCGATTCGTTACCGAAAAGACAAGTATGAGATGGAAAAGCAAATTGAGAAGGCTCGGGCCATTATCGAAACTCCCTCAAAAGGCAAAAAGGTAAAGTTTATCAAAACCACGGGGGAGCAAGCATTGCTTAACCAGGCCTTGATTGAGAAATCAAAAAAACTGTTAGGGATCAAAGGCTACTATACCAACCTGGACGAGAATGTCGCAAGTAACCAAACAATCATCGAGCGTTATCACGAACTTTACAGAGTGGAACAAGCCTTCAGAATATCGAAGCACGATTTACAAACAAGACCCATCTTTCACTTCAAGGAAGATCCTATAAATCTTCACATCTTAATCTGTTTCATGGCACTGGTTGTGTCAAAGCACATTGAATTGGCTACAGGAGACTCTATTAAAAAGTTTATAACGGAGTGCAGAAAGGTGACAGCAAGTTCGGCAACAAATCATTTGACAAGAAAAGTGAATTGTTTCAGGACACAGCTCTATCAAGCTACACAGAAATAAGAGAAAAAACTCAATGGATAGAAGCAGAAATTACGGAACGCCATAAACGTATTTCTGACTTTGCAAAACAGTATTTTGATACCGTGAATTTATAACAAATGAACGAAACACTGCAGGTAACATCGTTATCGCAAGCGAACAAATGAAAGTGCGATGGACAATGAAAAGGAAATTGAATTAAAACATAAAAATAAAAGAAGGAAATCCCATGCAGAAAAAGTCTTTAGTGGTTATTGACATTCAAAATGACATTACCAAAAACTACAAAGAAATTATTAACAATATTAATCGATCAATAGATTGGGCAGTGGAAAATAAAATTCATGTCGTTTATATAAAGCATTATAACTTATCTGACGGGACAAGGACTTTCAAACCTAATACCCGTGGTTCTGAATTAGTTTCGGAAATGAAATTGGTTTCCAAAAACATTTTTGAAAAATCCAAAGGCAACGCATTGACCAGCGAAAATTTTGCTGACTTTATCAAGAAAAATGAAATAAGCGAATTTTACATTACAGGAGCAGACGCCATTGCCTGCGTTAAATCAACCGTATTTAATATGTGCAAGGAAAACTACAAAGTTACAGTTTTATCAGATTGTATTACGAGTTATGATAAAAGGAAAATTGACGGAATGCTGAATTATTACGAAAAAAATGGCAGTAAAATAATTAATTTGAAAGACTTGTTAGATTCTAAATAAAAATGCCAGAGGCTAACGTTTCATAAAAGTAACCGCTACTACTCAACCCTGCCTGCCAGTGCAAAAACTTCATCTCCTTCCCAAATTGTTTTTTTTGGATTGGGATTTAAAACAGCATTTATCATGGCTTGTGCAACGGTTTCTCCGGAAATGGGCCGGTATTTTTTAAAGACAAATTTTGTAACAAACCGGGCAATTGGGATAGACATTTTTTCCATCCATCTGGTTTCATCCCGGTCGCCGGTGAGCGAAGAGGGCCGCAAAATGGCCAGGTTTTTCAGGCCCAGGTTGGCCACTGCATCGTCCAGTTCGCCTTTAATTCGTGTATAAAATATATTCGATTTTGAATTCGCTCCGATAGATGAAACCAGCACATAATTTTCAATGCCTTTTTCTTTGGCTTTTTGGGCAAAATTCAGGTTAAACGTGAAATCAACTTCGTACTGTCTTTCCTTGCTTCCGGCTTGTTTGAGTGTGGTCCCCAATGCCGAAAAAAGCACATCGCCGGTTAGCTTTTTTGCCCACGTTTCTTCTTTTGCGAAATCAACAACCACTTGTTCGAGTTTGGGATGTGAAATTTCCGAATCGCGTCGAACAAAAATCCGGACTTTCCCGAAGTTCTCGTTTTCAAGCAATTGCTTTACCAACTCTTTTCCAACCAGGCCGGTTGCCCCAATCACATTTGCAGTCAGATTCATTTTATAGTTTTTTAAATTTTCGAAAATAAAACCTGTTCACGAAAAAGTTTGTTTTGCTTAATTATGGGCAGATGGCAACGTAAAATGAAAAATTGTTCCTTTGGGTTGGTTCGGTTCTGCCCAAATTTTTCCATTGTTGTTGTGTACAAATTCTTTGCAAATCACTAATCCAAGTCCGGTCCCTTTTTCTCCTGAGGTTCCGTTACGATTAATTTTATCCAGATCAAAGAGTTTTTCTGCGTCTTTTTCGTTAATTCCAATTCCGGTATCTGCAATGCTAATTTTAACTTCACCATTTTTTGAAGTTGCATAAAGATTTACATTTCCTCCCTGAGGTGTAAATTTTATGGCATTACTTAAAATATTGCGTATTACCGTATTTATCATTTCCCTGTCGAAAAATGCTTCTATATCGTCAGAAGAATGGCCAGAAATAGATACCTTTTTTTGTTCAGCTATTTGTTTTTTTAGGTCTAAATTCTTTTTCAAAACATCGCTTAAATTCTGTTTTTTAACTGATGTTGTTGTAGTTTCCATTTGTGAACGGGCCCACAAAAGCAGGTTTTCAAGTAGCTCGTATGTGTTGTAGGCCGAAGATTTTGCCGACTGAAGTAATTCGTTTTGTGTTAAAGTATCATAATTGTTTTCCGGGTCGGTTAGTAAATCCAAAATACCTAAAAGCCCTGAAAACGGACTTCGTAAATCATGTGAAATAATGGAAAAAAATTTGTTTTTGGATTGGTTGGCAACCTCTAGTTCTTCGTTTTTCTGAACCAATTCCTGTGTACGAATTTCAATTATTTTTTCCAGCTCTTTTTGGCGTAATTTCATTACACCTGACCGTGCCTTTAAAATGAGGTAAAAAATAGCTGCTGAAATCAATATAATAAAAATGTAAAAAGGAATGGATAGCCAAAATGGTCTTTTAACTGAAATTTCTATGGTGGAGTTGTTGCCCGTCCATTCATTGTTTTTTTGTTGTGTTTCAACAATAAAAGTATAATTTCCCGGTGGCAAATGGGTAAAAGAAGCCATTTGTTCATTTTCAAGATACACCCATTCTTCATGAATGCCAACAAGTTTGTACCTGAATTTTTTAATGCCTCTGTTTGAAAAATCCAGGGTTGTAAACTGAACTAGAATCAACTTGTGGTTGTGGTCCAAAACCAGGTTCATTTTTTCACCTTCGCCGGCCAATTGCTTCGGGTACAATGTTTCACCATCAACCCATAATTCTGTAATCAGTACTTTTGATTTTTTTTCATTATAACCTGAAACATCATTTGGGTTAAAAAAATCAATTCCTTCATTTCCGCAAAAAAAGACCGATCCATCTCCAGTGGTTGCTCCCGATCTTGGGAAATAATTGGAAGATAAAATTCCGTCGGAACGGTTGAACCAGGTTGGTTCTGTTTCCATTTCTGTTTTATCTGAATTCCATTTGTAATTTAACCTGAAAATGCCGTCAATTGTACTTAACCATAGTTCTCCGGGTTTTACTGACTGGATGGAAGAAATGTTCAGAAACGGGAAATCCTGGTCGGTAAAAACCGGAATAAAATTTTCCAGTGCAGGTGAATAAACATTTAATCCTTTTTCAGTACCGGCCCAAACCAGTCCTGAATTGTCGCAATAAACAACCCCAACAGTACTGCTGTTGAGTGTTTGCGGGTTATTTTCTTCATGAAAAAAAACCGTAAACCGGTTGTTTGTTGGGTCGAACCTTGTTAATCCGTGTGCTGTTGCTATCCAAAGTTTATCTTGCAAATCGAAACAAAGGTTGAAGGAGAAATCGTTTGATAAAGAAGACAATGGATTTTTCGGATCGTGCCGAAATAATTGCATCTCCTGAGATTCAGGATTGTATTTACCAAGTCCAATTCCATGAAGGCTTATCCAGATGTTTCCATTTTTATCTTCGGTAATTCCACGAATATCGGCTGTTTCAATCCGTTTGAAATCTGAATCTGGTTTTATGTTCGCCGGTTCAAATATATTCTTCCCCGGATATAAAACATTTAAACCCAACATCCAGCCACCAGCCCAAATCCGGTTTTTGGAATCCTCAAAAATGGCCATTACTGAACCGGCCTGAATATCTGGATTTTTTGATTTAACCTGATACTTTTTTTTGATGAGGGGATCGTAGGAATGTTTTTCAATGAGCCCGGCTTCGTAACCCAGCCACAAATTTCCGGCTTTTTCAAAATGAATGGCAGTAACCTCTTTGTGAGTAAGTTGGTAGGCTCTATCTTCATGTGAAATTATAAAATGTGAAAACGGGACATTGGTCAAGCCGTAATCAAAGCCTCTGATTCCCAGCGAAAGCCAAAGATTTTCTTCATCATCCAAATGCACGTAATTTACAGTTGTCCGGTAAAGGCTCAGCGGATTATTGGGTACGTTGGTGTAACGGTTAAAATTTCCGGTTAAATTATTGTATTTAAATATACCATTATTGGTGGCCAGCCAGAAAACAGAATCGTTTAATTGTTTGAAATGATGAATGGCGTAACCCATTTGGTTTAACCGGTCATTTTGTACCGTTCTTTTCTGAGGTTCAATCCAGAAAAACCCATTGGAGAGGGTTCCCAAATAAAGCGTTCCTGAGCTGAAATGAATTTCCGAAATGTTGAACATCGAGAAATCGGTATCTTCAATTTGACTAAAATCCTCAATTTCACCAGTCTCCGGATTAAATCGCCAAAGCCCGGCCGGGTAAGTTACCAGCCAGATTTTGCCGTCGGGCTGGCCGGTTACCTCTACAATATAGTTTGAAGGCAGGTTTTTAAATACTGCATTTTTCGATGATTCTGCAGCTGTAAACCAATCAGTTTTTTCAGTTTTCGGATTATACCTCGCCAATCCAAATTCTGATGCAATCCAAAGTACCCCGTTTTTATCTTCAAAAAAATCGAGTATTCTTTGTTGCTCAAACCCATTTCCCAATTTAATGAATTGGTTTGTAGCCGGGTTAAAATATGAAAGTCCGTCGTTTGAACCTACCCAAACGGTACCATTGGAATCGGTATAAATAGTATTTATTCGAACGAAGGGAACAGGTGAAGAATTTAAAAAAGTGGTTTGATAAATGGTAAACCGGTTTCCGTCAAAACGATACATTCCATTTTCTCCTGCCAGCCAGAT
>NZ_JAWLCI010000025.1:0-2615 GCF_041687215.1 Mariniphaga sp. | reverse complement strand
AAAAAAATATAAAGGAATGTTATTGCAGGGTTTTATATAAATCAACAATTCAAATAATATTTGTTTATTTTTAGCTGTTTGTTTTTTTCGAAATTAATAAACTCCTATAATTTTAATGAACCTGTTGTAAGAATTATTCAAACTAAAACATGAAGACACTACTTTTTCTAATGCTGTTCAGCTTGCCTTATTTTGTTAATTCACAAGAAATTAAATGGAAAGGCACTTCAGTTGATTTTTCTCACGGAAAGTTAAAGGTATCCGATAACAACCGCTTTCTGGTTTTTGAAGACGGAACACCGTTTTTTTATTTGGGTGACACGGCGTGGGAATTGTTTCACCGGCTGAGTAAGGAAGAAACAGAAAAGTACCTTAAAAACCGCCGCGAAAAAGGTTTTACGGTTATTCAGGCTGTTGTTTTGGCCGAACTCGACGGATTGAATACGCCCAATGCCGAAGGCGAAAAACCTTTGGTTGACAACGATCCCACAAAAATAAATGAAGCCTACTTTCAACACGTGGATTGGGTTATAAAAAAAGCTGAAGAAAAAGGACTTTTTGTTGGCCTGCTTCCCACCTGGGGCGATAAATGGAATAAAAAGTGGGGAGTTGGTCCGGTTATTTTTACGCCTGAAAATGCTGCCGTTTTTGGTGAGATTTTAGGAAAACGGTATAAAGATTCTCCCAACATCATCTGGATTGCAGGTGGCGACCGTCCGCTGGAAGAGGAAGTTCACGGACAGATTGTGCGCGCCATGGCACAGGGCCTTCGAAAAGGTGACAACGGAAATCACCTGGTTACCTTTCATCCAATGGGAGGACAGGGCTCGGCTCAGTATTTTCATGACGAGGCCTGGCTCGATTTCAATATGCGCCAAAACGGACATAATCCACGATTTACAGGCGTTTACGAAAATACGCTGAACGATTACAACCGAACTCCTGTAAAACCGGTAATTGACGGCGAACCGATTTATGAAGATCATCCCATTGAGTTTAATGCTAAAAAATTCGGACATTCCATTTCTGCCGATGTACGGCGCCCGCTTTACTGGAATTTGTTCAGCGGTGCATTTGGCCACACTTACGGTCACCACTCCGTTTGGCAAATGTGGCAGCCCGGTCGTAATCCGGTGAACTTTCCTCTTATGCCGTGGTACGAAGCGATAGATCAGCCTGGAGCGTGGCAAATGCAGTTCGGACGGCGACTGATGGAATCCCGTCCGTTTTTGAATCGCATTCCCGATAATTCAATCATTGTTCCCGATAATGTTTCCACCTCAGTTCCGGGTGCAGGGTCCTACCGGTTTGTTGCAACCCGCGCAACAGATGGTTCTTATGCTATGGCTTATGCTCCGGTTGGAAGACCATTTACAGTGCGAATGGATGTTATCAGCGGTAAAAAAGTGATGGCCTGGTGGTACAGTCCGCGTAACGGTCAGGTGCAGAAAATAGGGCGGTTTTCGAATGAAGGTGTTCGCACGTTTACACCTCCCGGGGTGGGAGAAAATTTCGACTGGGTGCTGGTGCTCGACGATGCAGCAAAAAATTTTTCAAAACCGGGAGTTCTGAAAAAATAAAGCATTCAAAATTTCAAAATTATAAAGTCGAATGAAAAAACAAGGTTTAACTTTTTTATTGATTTTAGTTGCAGGAATTATTTCCGCGCAAACGCCCGTTTGGACAAAACACGAAATTCAACTCCAAAGTTCCAAAACCTACAATAATCCCATTTACGATGTTCGGGATTTCAAAGTAACATTTACCGCCCCATCGGGACGAACAAGAACCGTGTACGGTTTCTGGGACGGTGGCACCGACTGGAAAATTCGCTTTATGCCTGATGAAAAAGGCAAATGGACCTGGAAATCGATTTGCTCCGACACTGAAAACACAGGCTTGCATGAACAGCAGGGAGAATTTAATTGTGTCGAAAATCCCGGCGATGATGCCCTTTTTAAAAAAGGTGCTATCCGGCACGAACCGGGGAAATATTACCTCTCGTACAACGACGGTACTCCATTCTTCTGGCTGGCCTGCACGGCATGGAATGGGGCATTGAAATCCACTGATGAGGAATGGGAGTTCTACCTGAATCAACGTAAAGCAAATCATTACAATACCATTCAACTGGTAACTACCGAATGGCGTGGCGCCGATAAAAATGCAGAAGGACTGACAGCCATAGAGGGCAATGGTTACATTCGTGTTAATCCCGATTTTTTTAAACGAATTGACCAGCGAATTGATGAAGTTAATGCCAAAGGAATGTTGGTGTCGCCAGTAATCTTATGGGCGCTTCCCACCGGCGAAGGGCGGCATTTAAGCCCGGGCTATACGCTCCCGCTTGACGAAGCCGTTTTGCTGGCAAAATATATTGTGGCCCGCTACCAGGGAAACCATGTGGTGTGGACGTTGGGAGGCGACGGACGCTATTTCAGCGAGCAGGAACTGAAGTGGAAAGAAATCGGTCGACGTGTTTTTAATGAAATTGATCATGCTCCGGTTACGTTGCATCCGCATGGGCGTTCGTTTGTTGGCGATTTATATGCGCAGGAAGATTGGTACAACTTCATGGGATATCAAAGCTCGCACAGCAACGCCGAGGGAACAGT
>NZ_JAWLCI010000024.1:0-64112 GCF_041687215.1 Mariniphaga sp. | reverse complement strand
TAGGCGGCGGTCTGCAAAACCGTATACGGCGGTTCGAATCCGCCAGGAACCTCAACCCGCGACAGACCTCTTGATTATCAAGGGGTCTTTTTTTGGTTTATGGCAGAATTTGGGGCAGTTATGGCAAAAATCATAGGTTGAAATTTCAACCTATTTTTTCGGCAACGGCACAAAATCAGTTTCCCCCGGAATTGGAGGGAAATTTTGTTCTTCCCACTCCTTTTTTGCTTTTTCAATCTGGTCTTTGTCTGAATTTACAAAGTTCCAGTATATAAACCGCTCTTCCGGGAAAGGCTCGCCACCGAACAGGTAAACGGTTGAGTTCTTTTTCAAAACGAAACTGCACAACGAACTCTCTTTTGCAACAAGCAATTGGTTGGGTTCAAAAATATTCTCTTCAATTTTTATGCTTCCTTCTAAAATATAAAGTGCACTTTCTCCAAACAACTGACTGCCAATGTTCAGTTCTGTCTGTTCCTTGTTTTTCATTTCAATCAGATACAGCGGGCTGTAAACCGGAACCGGTGATTTTTTCCCAAAAGCCTCGCCTGCAATCAGTTTCATTTTCACTCCGTTTTGTTCCCATTCAGGAATGTCTTCCGCAGAAACATGTGTAAAAGATGGCTCTGACAGTTCTTTGTCTTTAGGAAGAGCAATCCAGATTTGCAATCCATGAAACGTTTTCTCTTTATCCCGAAGGTTTTCAGGAGTTCGTTCCGAGTGAACCACACCTTTTCCGGCTGTCATCCAGTTAACGGCGCCCGGTTTAATCTCCTGCACAGACCCTAAACTGTCGCGGTGCATGAGTGCGCCTTCAAAAAGATAAGTAAGTGTAGAAAGCCCGATATGCGGGTGCGGCGGTACGTCCAGATTTTCTGAACTGCTCAGTTGTGCAGGTCCCATGTGGTCTAAAAAAATAAAGGGCCCAACGGTTCGTTTTTCCCGGAATGGAAGCAACCGACCAACCATAAAGTTGCCAATATTAGCTGCCCGTTCTTCAATAATATGTCCGATGTTTGACATGATATGTGATTTTTGGTTTTTTAATTTTCGTGAAAGTGAAAGATACATTAAAATTATCATGACATTGTCGCGTACTTAAAAAAAGTAGTGCTGATTTCAAAATTCTGGATGCATTTTCGCAGCGAAAATTTTATTAGTATTGTATGAAATAAGTTTCAATGAAACGAAAGGATTTTATTCAGGCAATTTCTTTTTTGCCATTAACAGGAGTTACTATGAAACTGGAAGGTTTAAAAAAAATGACTGACTCCCTTGAAAGTACCGGAAAAATGCCGGTTCTTTTTCTGGGGCACGGAAGTCCGATGAACGCCATTGAAGAGAACGAATTTGTACAGGGGTTTCGAAAAACTGCCCGGTCGTTTGAAAAACCAAAAGCTGTGCTTTGTATTTCTGCACATTGGGAAACCCGGGGAACTTTTGTTACAGCAATGGAGCAGCCACCCACTATACACGATTTTGGCGGTTTTCCAAAAGAATTATTCGAAGTACAATATCCGGCACCTGGTAATCCTGAGCTGGCCCGTGAAACTAAAAACCTGGTAAAAAAGACTGAAGTTGAACTTGACCTGAACTGGGGACTTGACCACGGAGCCTGGTCGGTCGTCAAACACATGTATCCGGATGCTGACGTTCCTGTTATTCAAATGAGCCTCGATTACTCCAAACCCCCCGTATGGCACTATGAACTGGCAAAAGAGCTGGCCAACCTGCGGGAAAAAGGTGTATTGATTATTGGCAGCGGCAATATGGTGCACAACCTGCGCCGGGTGGCCTGGGATAAATTAAATGCCGAAGAATATGGCTTTGACTGGGCAATAGAAGCCAGTGCCAAAATGAAGGAATTTATTATGGACAGAAACCACAAACCTTTAATCGACTATTCTTCGCAGGGAAAGGCATTTCAGCTTGCCATTCCCACTCCCGAACATTATTTGCCATTGCTCTATTCGCTGGCATTAAGCGGAAACCAAGAAGAAACTCAACTTTTTAACGATAAGGCTGTTGCGGGTTCATTAACCATGACTTCAGTAAAAATAGGATAAAACCAAACAGGTACAAAAATTGTATTCTGCATTAGCTAACCAACTCCACAACCAGCCCCTCCTCCGTTTTCTCCACTTTAGCCAGATTATTTTTGGTGAGTCCTTTTATGGCTTTGTCCCATTTTTTGTTGCTTAACCCTGACTGATCTTTCAACTGATTTAAATCGATTGGGGAGGCTGTTTTTAACAGTTCCATCACCGCTTTTTCGTCTTCGGTGAGTTCCACTTTTTTCTTTTCGGGTTTCATTTGTGGAAAGAAAAGTACATCCTGAATGGAAGGGCTGTTGGTCATAAACATGGTCAGACGGTCGATTCCCATGCCCATTCCCGAGGTGGGTGGCATGCCGTATTCCAGCGCCCGCAAAAAATCCTGATCGATAAACATGGCTTCGTCGTCGCCTTTTTCCAGCAGTTTCACCTGGTCCTCAAAACGTTCGCGCTGGTCGATCGGGTCGTTTAATTCTGAATAGGCGTTGGCAATTTCTTTTCCGTTCACCATCAACTCGAAACGCTCAGTCAGTTCCGGGTTTTCGCGGTGGCGCTTGGTAAGCGGCGACATCTCAACCGGATAATCGGTAATGAATGTGGGCTGAATGTAGTGGTGCTCACACTTTTCGCCGAAAATCTCGTCAATCAGTTTTCCTTTGCCCATGCTCGTTTCGGTTTGAATACCCAACTTGTCACAAATATCGCGTAACTGTTCTTCGTTTTTCCCCAGAATATCGTACCCGGTGTGTTCTTTAATGGCATCTGCCATGGTAACCCGCGGGTAAGGTGTTTTAAAATCGATGAGGTTCTCTCCCACCTGAACTTTGGTAGTTTCGTGCAGCGCCAGTGCAACACGTTCCACAATCTGTTCGGTGAAGTTCATCATCCATTTGTAATCTTTGTAAGCCACATAAATTTCCATGGCAGTGAACTCCGGGTTGTGCGTGCGGTCCATGCCTTCATTCCGGAAGTCTTTTGCAAATTCGTAAACACCTTCAAATCCTCCCACAATCAGGCGTTTAAGGTAAAGTTCGTTGGCAATACGCAGATAAAGTGGAATGTTCAGGGAATTGTGGTGTGTAACAAATGGTCGCGCTGCAGCACCTCCGGGAATAGGCTGCAAAATGGGCGTTTCCACCTCAAGATAACCGTATTCGTTAAACATTTGTCGGATGGTATCCACAATTTTGGTGCGTTTAATAAAAACGTCCTTCACCTGTGGATTTACAATCAAATCAACATAACGCTGGCGGTAACGTTGTTCCGGGTCGGTAAAGGCATCATAGGTTTTGCCGTCTTTTTCCTTTACGGCTGGCAGCGGACGAAGTGATTTATTCAGGACGGTGAAATTTTTCACATGCACCGTGATTTCGCCCATTTGGGTTTTAAACACAAAACCTTCCACCCCGATGATGTCGCCCCGGTCGAGTAGTTTTTTAAACACTTCGTTGTAGAGGGTTTTATCCTCACCCGGACAAATCTCATCGCGATTTACATAAATCTGAATCCGCCCCTCGTGATCCTGTATTTCTGCAAAAGAAGCCTTGCCCATAATCCGGCGGTTCATAATACGTCCGGCCAGACAAACCTCCTGAAAGTTGTTTTCTTCTTCGTTAAACTTCTCCTTTATTTCGCGGGAAGTGGTGTTTATTTTATACTCGGCAGCCGGATAAGGGTCGATGCCCAGTTCTCGCAACTTTTTCAACGATTCTCTCCGAATAATTTCCTGTTCGCTTAATTCCTGATGATTCATTGTTCTCCCTTCAAAAAAATTTCCGCAAAGATAGTAAAAGATGGTGTGAATCATTTTAAGAATTCTTCTTCGGTTTCATTTGTTATCTTTGCAAACCGGGTAAGGAAAATTTTAAAAATACACATGGAAAAAATCTGGGAATTGAAAAAGCAGGGCGATCCGAACGAAATAAAACACCTGTCGGCAGCGCTAAACGTGAATATGACCATAGCGCGGTTACTGGTTCAGCGGGGGATTACCACCTTTAACGAGGCCAAGGCTTTTTTCCGTCCGCGGCTGAGCGATCTTCTTGATCCCTTTCTGATGAAAGACATGGATAAAGCGGTAGCCCGTTTGGAACTGGCCATTACCAACCAGGAAAAAGTGCTGGTTTACGGCGATTATGATGTGGATGGCACTACCTCGGTAGCGCTGATGTACACTTTTCTGAAACCACGCCTCGAGCACATTGAATATTACATTCCCGACCGGTACAGCGAAGGGTATGGCATTTCGCCAAAAAGCATCGATTATGCTGCAGAAAATGGTTTTACGCTAATCATTGCCCTCGACTGCGGAATAAAAGCCGTAGATAAAATTGCCGATGCTAAAAACCGGGGCCTCGATTTTGTTATTTGCGACCACCATAATCCGGATGATGAAGTACCTCCGGCAGTGGCTGTGCTCGATCCCAAACAACCCGACTGCAACTACCCCTACAAAGAACTTTCAGGGTGCGGAGTAGGTTTTAAGCTTTTGCAGGCCTATTGCCAGAAAAATAATGTTGAACTGGAGGAAATTTATGACCTGCTCGATTTGGTGGTAGTTAGCATTGCTTCTGACATTGTTCCCATTACAGGCGAAAACAGGGTTTTGGCATATTACGGTTTGAAAAAGCTGAATTCAAACCCGGGAATGGGATTGCAAACCATCATCAACCTGGCAGGAATTAACGGAAACGACATAACCATCAGTGACATCGTGTTTAAAATCGGCCCGCGGCTAAATGCTTCCGGACGGATTGAACACGGGAAGAAGTCCGTGCAGATTCTTGTATCCATTGACGAAGATAAATCTGACATTTTAGGTGAAGAAATCGATTCATTCAATGAAATCAGAAAAACGCTGGACCGCGACATTACGCAGGATGCGCTGGACATGATTGAAAACGACCCTGTTATGAAAGCCATGAACAGCACGGTGCTTTATAACCGCGACTGGCATAAAGGTGTGGTGGGAATTGTGGCTTCCCGCGTAACCGAGCAATATTACAGGCCTACCATAATTCTAACCGAATCGAACGGACTGGCAACAGGCTCGGCACGCTCGGTAAAAGATTTTGATTTATACGAAGCCATTGGCCAATGCAGCGATTTGCTGGAATCGTATGGCGGGCACATGTACGCTGCCGGACTTACCCTGAAAATTGAAAACGTTCCTGAATTCAGGCGAAGGTTCGAAGAAATTGTGACCAACCAGTTAACCGACCTTTCGCAGGTGCAAACCATTGAAGTGGATGCCAAAATTACGCTGAGTGAAATTACACCTCGCTTTTACCGCATTTTGAAACAATTTGCACCGTTTGGCCCACATAATATGACTCCGGTTTTTGTTACCGAAGATGTATTTGATGCCGGCACCAGCCGTTTGGTGGGAAAAAACAAAGAACATCTGAAACTCGATTTGGTGGAACCCGATGTAAATTCCGGCATTTTCCCCGGCATTGCGTTCAACCAGTCCGAAAAATTCGATTTGATAACTTCAGGGTTACCTTTTGATGTGTGCTATTCGATTACCGAAAATGAATACCGGGGCAAAACCAGCCTCCAGCTTTTTATCCGCGACATTAAAAAACGGGATATTTTTTAAATCAACCGGTACAATTTTATCTTCCCCTGATCCAATTCCGCAACAAGTTGATAATTTTTTCCCATCAACTTTAAAACCTTTTCATTCTCTCGCACAACAATCACAAATTCAGGAGAAGTTTTCATAATGCGATCCAATTCCTGATCTGCATCAATTTTAAAGGCCTTGTGTGTTTCAGTGAAAAGCAGATTGGCATGAACAAATTTGGTGGGGCTTTCCAAATCAAGCAGATAATAAACAATCTGTTGGTAATTGCCAACAAAAACTTTTTCTTCCGAATCCAGCTCCTGCTGAATGACAGAAGCAACTTCCCGCGGATAATCAGGTTTTAAAACTTCATTGTTAAAACTGATAATTTGAATAACAAGCACGAACACAATCAGCAATGCCAGCCCACTTTTTCGTGAAAATATGACTAAAGAATATTTATCTATTTTAAATTCGGAATGAAAAAATAAACCAGCCAGCAAACTCAGTGGGAGCATCAGTTGGACGGTGTAGTGGCTAAACTCTTTGCCTGGAAGGTAAATGGCAACTAAAATGCTGAAAACCCATACAACAAAAAACCATTTTAAGTTTCCTTTCAAAAAATTGTTGCGCTTAAAAATCACATAAAAAAGGAAAAAGGAAATGGGTAAAAATTTACCAATAAAGTCGGCCAGCATAACTCCGTATCTTTTCAGGGACGGATTGCTGCCGTAATTTCCGGGCAATTCATAAGTAACATAAAAAAATTCGTGAGCAGGATCGTCCAGCCAAAACCAGAGATTCAACAACCCGAAAGGAAGCAAAAAAGCCAATCCGGCCAAAACATACCTTCCCCAGAATTCGGTTCGCTGTAATATTTTTGTATCACTAATAATTTCTGTTACAAAGAAAAACAGGAAAAATGCCACCAAATCGAACAACACGAGGTATTTTATAATGAACCCAATTCCCATGAGCAGGCCGCCCAAAATCCAGGGTTTCATTTTGGGTTGAAGAAAAAGCAACAAAGTACTGATTGTGGTCAGGTTAAACAACAATTCGGTATTGGGTGACCGGCCATGGTAAACCCAAATGGAGGTATAAAAAATGTAAATCAGTCCTGATGCAATAGCTGCTTTTCTGTTTTTGAAAAATCGTTTTGAAACCTTATAAACGAGAAAAGCCGTAAATCCGACCACCAGCGCAAAAACAAACCGTTTCATAAAAATGGAGCCGCCAAAAAGAAACTCCAGCGCAGCATAAAACAAAAAAATGCCGGCTGGTTTGGTGTCGGTAACATCGGTATAAAGTTCTTTCCCCTGTAAAATTTCGCGGCCAATAATCAGGTAGGTCGATTCATCGTGATCGAGCAAACTGGGAAAAAAACTGAAAAGGCGAAATAAAACCGAAACAGTTAAAAAAGTCAGCAAAATGTACTTTTCAGAGAATAGTGTTTTCATTTTAATGGTTAGGTAGTTTGTCAAACAAAATTAATGTCTTCAACTTTTTTCATCTCGAAAAGATTATTCAACACGAAAGCACCGGTTTTTTTCAGCCTTTCTTCCGACTGGTGCCCGTCGGCAATCAGAATGCAGCGGATTCCCAGTTCCTGTGCCACTTCAAAATCATGAATGGTATCGCCAATTATCAGGGCTTTTTCTTTTTCAATTTTGAACTGATTAATAAGCTGCTGCCCGCGCTCCACCTTCGAAACGGCGTAATGATCGCCCAGTCCGGCAACAGCTTCAAAAAACCGAAAAATGCCATTGTGCTTTAATGTTTTCTCTAGCATATCCTGGTGCATGGCCGAAAGCACAAACTGCTTTAATCCTTTTTCTTCGAAAAAACTGAGAACATCCAAAGGTCCGGGTTGAAGCGTACAATTTTCTACCTGGCTTTCGTATAATGAAATGAACTCCATGGCAGGAACTTTAAAAGCTTCTTTGGTGAAATCGAATCCAACTGCCTGGTAGTAATCTTTTACCGGAAATGAAAAAACTTCCTTGTACTTTTCAGGGTTTAATATTGGCAGTTTTCTGTTTTCGAGCAAAATATTTATTGATGAAACACACAAGCCAAGGTCGTTCAGCAGCGTTCCGTTCCAGTCCCAGATAATTGCCCGTGCATTCATTTCAAATCCACCACTTTCATTTTGTTAATTACCGGATTGGCATACATTTTCAGGAAACGTTCCTGGATATCGGTAATGGGAAAGTCGATAAAAATCATCGCCTGTTCGAGCATGGTTTTAAAAACTTTCTTTTCGTGCGAAGTGTATCTGTGTTTGAACTTTGGCTCGGGCATCAGCATATCGTAGGCGATAAAATTGTTGGGCCACAATTTAAAGTTGGCGTAAATCTGATTGTCAACCTTTTGCGCCAGTTCCTTAATTTGCTGATTTTGCTGCTCTTTGGATTTTACCTCTTCGAAATTCACTTCAATGGGCTGCCCGAACGAAAAGCGCATTCTGCCTTTCGGATTGAACATTCCCATCGACATACTTTTCAAATCGTCTTTATCTGTTTTCTTTTGTCCGTAATGTTCCTTTTTAATGAGTTCCTTCATTTTGGCCAAACCGCACGGTTCAATTTCATACGAAATGGAAACCGGAACAATATTGAGCTCATTAAATCCATCAGAAAAACTCTTTTTATTGCTCATGTTCAGCATTTTCAAAACGCTTTCCTGGGTTTTATCGAAACCGTCTTTGGTGCGGCCTTCGCGCTGGGCAATCCAAACAGAAAGGTTGTCTTCGGTGATGGATTTCCGGATAAAATGCGAAACTTTTTGCGACGCTTCCATCAGCTCGCGTGGTGGCAAATTGCGTTTAATAATAAATGCCCGGTTGAGTTTCACCGCATGCTCAATCCACTCGTACAACAAAAGGTTGTTGCCAATTGCAATTTGGGTGGTGTTCATCCCTTTTTCAAAAATGAGGTAATTGAGCAAAGCGGCATCGAGAATAATATCGCGGTGATTGGAAATAAAAAGGTAGGGTTTGGTTTTGTCCAGGTTTTCAAACCCGGTGCATTGGAGTCCGTCTGAAGTTTTGTTGATGATCCACCGCAGCAAATCGTACACAAAAGTGCCTTGCAACTGCTTTATTTTACGAATCATCCGCAACTGTAACTTCACCATTTCCACCTTCGGACGGTTTTTAAAAAGGTACATCAACACCCTCTCAAAAGCAGGGTCTTTTACCATTGTTCTAATCTTCTCCCTTGCCTCCTTATCGGTGTAAGGGCGAATGTCGTCAAAATTATACTCCATTTTGTAGCTGTTCAAATTGCGGGAACAAAGTAACGAATTCGGATTTACATTTTCAACCTCAACTGAAATTTTAACTCAGTTTTTTGATTTCCAGCGATTTCGTTGTAACCCGAACTGATTAATTCGGCGCCGCCTTGCAAGGTGTTTGCCAGTTTAAACCAGATTTCGGCATTTTGGCTAATTTTGTATTTCAGATTGAGGTACGTGCGAAAACCCTTTCCGAAAAATGCCGGAACGGCAAACGTGTAAAGCAAATCATTTTCATAAGCATAAATGCGGGAGTTGTAACTTTCGGTATTAAAATAAGCCAGCCTGGCTGAAAGGTTAAGCGGAATTTTTCCCGGCGAATATTGCACATCCTGAAAAACCATCCAACCGTTTTCTGATTCCAGCCCTTTGTAAAAAACATGCTCAAGTCTGGTTTTCAGTGTAATGATATCTGACGGATTGTATTGAAAATGTAACCGCGATTTCCTGAACTGTTCCGGCAAATCCTCATACTTTTCCTCTACTCTGAATTTTTGTTCCTTTTCTTCATTTTTATAGCGAAGGTAAAACTGCACTTTTTTTGAAAATCTGAAATCAGCCTGAGCTAAAACATCCCATCCGGTTGAAGGTCCGGCAGTTGTAAAGTTTATCCATTCTGAGCGGTAAAAATCGGAATAAGCAGAAAGTGTAACAAATCTCACGGGCAAAATGCGTGTGCCTAAATACAAACCGGTTTCGTTAGCTGCAGAACTCACTTCAGAAAATGGTGTAGCCCACATGGCGTGGTAATTTTTATCAAAATGGCGAAACAATCCTGAAAACTGGATGCGATCGTGAAGATGTGCAGTGGCACCCTGCAAAATTGCTTTTCCTTTCGATTTGGAAACAGCAACCTCTCCAAAAAGCTGGTATTTGCCTTTGCTGTAGAGGTAATCAGCACCTGCCACCATGTTTTCTTTTCCACTGAATCGAAAGCGGTTGTAAAGCTGGTCGCTCCTGATGAACGGCATATTGAACTGCCGGTAAAGAACTGTGGCGCCAATTTTCAGGTTTTGAAAACTCCACGAGGCAACTGCTCCCACATTCAAATCATTTACACTGTTTTTGTCTTCAATTTCGCTTTGTGTACGGTGGTATCCCGAGGTTTGCAGACTGGTAAAATAATTCCCCAGCGAATCTGAATAGGCCAGATTACCATCGCTGTTTTTCTGAGAATAAAACAAACTCACCCGAGCATCGCCAAGTTTCAGTGTGGTGGAAGCGCCTCTGAAAAACTGGTTTTCGTCGGTGGAAGTGTATGCCCGAACCCCCTGGTTGGTTTTGGAAATGTTTAGCGAGTTCAGCGATTTTCCGATGGCAAAACCCTGCCACAACACCAAACCCTGGCCGCTGCGTACCACAAAATCGCCCACGGTAATGTTTTCAATCACCGGACTGACTTTCAGACTTAAATGAGCTGAATAAAAATCAAAACCCTGCTTGTTTGAACCTGAAAAGAAGGCCTCGCCAGGATCTTTTTCAGCGGTGATTCCGGCAGAAATATTATCGCCCGACTGAAACCGGTAGCGGGTGTAGTATCGGGCCCGGTTGCCTTCATACGGTGTGGTGCTGTCGTCCCTTTCCTTGTATCCCTGCGGTTTCTGCAATGTTCCCAGCGTTCGTGCCAAAAGTTCGTGCCGGCCGTATTTCAGCATTTCCGGAACGGAGCGGGTTTTTTCTTCTTTAGGCCCAAACCAGATGAAAGGTTCTATTTTCATCAGCAATTCAGGCGAAAATCCGTCAATGGTGTTCAATTCATAAATGGATAACGCCGGACCAAATTCCTTGAGGTAATTAAGCAACTTCTGAATCTGAATATCATCCAGCAAATGCAACCGCGACAATTGTTCACGAGTTGTTGCATTTATATTCAACGGGTTGTTGGCAAATCCTTCCAAATCTTCCATAATCAGAGCTGCATCTGTTTCTTCTCCCAATTCTTCCAGAATCGATTCGATAATGGCTTCCAACTGAACTGCAGATTCAGGCGTTTGTGCCCAAACATAAAAGGGAAAAGCAGTCAGCAAAAACAGTGCAGTATGTTTGAGGAATCGTCTCATTACAAATAAATTTGAATTGAAACAGAAGGCGTTATACCCAGATTACCATAGTAACTGAACCCCAGGTCGGCTGAAAGATTACCGGTTTTGTAGCCCACCCCGGCTGTGTATTTAAATGGCTTGCCCGAAACACCAAACCGCAGTGCCAAATTTTCCATGGGCAAAAATTCGATGCCGGTTTTCAAAAGTGCCGGATTTTGATTGTCTTTTTCAGCTTCAAATGCTACCAAAACCATCTCACTAAACCGGTAATGACCACCACCACGGAACACCACAGGCATTTCAACTTTTCCTGCTGGTGATTCAATTCCACCTTTCAACGGATTAAAAACATGTGCGCCCAAATGCAGTTTTTCCGAAGGTTGAAAAAGTACGCCGCCCTCAACCGTTGCAAAACCTTTTGCCCGTGCATTTTCGGGGAAAGTCTGGGTAAGGTAATCTAGCTGAATACCGGCACTCCATTTTTCCGACAACTGTCGGGCGTAAGCCAGTGCGTATTTGTTTTCTTTAAATAACCCGCTGCCAAACTGAAAAAAGCTCAAACCAAATGCCCCTTCGCCCACAGGCAAAACTATCGAACCGGCAGAAAGTGATAGCAGGTCAACGCCAAACCTCGATTCGTAAAAAAAGCCGGCAGAAAATCCGTCGAGCCCGGCAATTCCCGCCTGGTTATGAAACGTTCCCCACACATCGGAAAACGAAACAGAAGCATCTGAAAGGCCCAGTGAACGGGCACCAATGGGGTGGTTTTCGATGGCCTGAACTTTTACCCCGACACAGAAAACCAAACAAGCCAGTAAAATATTTATCCTTATTAACTGACTATAAGTTTTAAATTTTAATTGATATGTGTTTAAGTATTTATTCAAACAATCAAATTATTCTGTGTCAATAGATAAAACCTTTGCTAACCCGTATTTTATTTCATTGAGAATTTCATTTGAAACAGTACCTAACTTTTTCACAAACCGGTTTTCTGAAACTGAACGAACCTGAAAACAATCTGCAGAGGATAGCTTTCTTAAACCATTTATTTGGGCGGGTTCAATTCTGATCATCCACGGAGCATTTTCAAACTTTTGCTTCCAGTCTGTTACAGGTACTATCACTTTTAAAGGAAGCTTTCCTAAAGTATTATCATTAACAACAACGGCAGGTCTTGTTTTTTTTATTTCAGCTCCTACCGTAGGGTCAAGATTTATCAGCCAGATTTCACCTTGTTTCATAAAAATCTTCAAAATCAATGTCGGTAAAAGCAGTTAAATCCTTGTCTTTTTTATAATCTGAGTATAAAGCCTCAGCAGCCAGATTCATCTGATCTAAATCCTCTTTTTTTCTAATCGTATGCAATGTTTTTTCTACCAAATACATACGTTTATGTAACGGCAGTTTTTCAATTTCCTTTAAAAGTTCATCTGCTTTCATCCGAATTCATTTTATGAGAATAATTTTCAGTTCGTCTTAAACTTGTACTTCACTTCTGAAAGTTCTTTGTTGGCTTTTACAATTTTCTGTTTCAGGCTTTCCTTGTACTGAATCATTTTTTGCATCAGTTCGGCATCGCCGGTGGCCATCATTTGCACGGCAAGGATTCCTGCATTCATAGCGCCATTTACTGCTACAGTAGCAACCGGAATTCCCGGAGGCATCTGTACAATTGACAAGATGGAATCAAATCCTTCAAGACTGGCTTTAATGGGAACACCAATAACCGGTAGCGGAGTCATAGCCGCAATTACGCCGGGCAAATGGGCAGCCATTCCGGCACCTGCAATAATCACTTTCACGCCACGGTCTTTGGCGCTTTTGGCAAATTTTTCCACTTCGTCGGGCGTACGGTGGGCCGAAAGGGCGTTCATTTCAAACGGAATTTCAAACTCATCAAGCAGTTGTGCCGCTTTTGCCATCACATCCAAATCAGATGTGCTCCCCATGATAATACTAACTTTTGGTTCCATCTTTTGCATTTTAAATTTTCAGTTAATCAATTTGTTTTGTTATTTTGTGGCTTCAAAATTTTAAGGCGAAAATACAGCATTAAAGATATTTATAAAAATAATTTTTCCCGTTAATGAAACAAGTTAAAATCCACAATAAAAATTTTCAGCTATTTATTCCTTACGAAAAAATCCGTGCAACTGTTGAAAAAATGGCCGAAAGCATGAATAACGATCTGGCCGGAAAAAACCCATTGTTCATTTGCATCCTGAATGGATCATTTATGTTTGCTGCCGAATTGTTTAAGCGCATCAACCTTGTGGAAACCGAAATTTCGTTTGTAAAACTGGCTTCGTATGCCGGCGACAAGACCACCGGCGAAATAAAACAGCTTATCGGACTGAACGAAAAAATTGAAGGGCGTACGGTGGTTGTGCTGGAAGATATTGTGGACAGCGGTTTAACCATTGGGCATATACAGGAACAACTTGTGCTGCTAAATCCAAGAGAAGTATTGATTGCGACCCTGTTACTTAAACCTGATGCTTTAAAAACACAGGTACAACTGGACTACATCGGCATGGAAATTCCAAACGATTTTATTGTCGGTTACGGTCTGGATTACGACGGACACGGACGCAACCTCATTGACATTTACTCAGTTATTAACGAATAAAACCAAAACATCATGTTGAATATTGTATTATTTGGCCCCCCCGGGGCAGGAAAAGGAACACAAGCCGAGTTTTTAATCAATGCGTTCGGATTGATTCATTTATCAACCGGCGATTTATTGCGCAGTGAAATTGCAGCCGGAACTAAACTTGGACTGGAAGCCAAAGCATTTATGGACAAAGGCGAACTGGTGCCCGATGCCGTGGTTATTGGCATGATAAAAAGCAAGCTGGAAGCCAATAAAGATGCCAAAGGGTTTATTTTCGACGGCTTTCCACGCACAGTTGATCAGGCCAAAGCGCTTGACGAATTGCTTAATGCAAATGGTACGCCCATTTCCGGCATGTTGAGCCTGGAAGTTGAAAAGCAGGAACTCATCGACCGTTTGCTGAGTCGCGGAATAAGCTCGGGTCGTGCCGACGACCAGGACCAGTCCATTATTGAAAACCGAATTAACGTTTACAACGAAAAAACATCACCGCTTATTGAATATTACAAAAAGCAGGGAAAACATTTCGGTATCAACGGCATGGGAACCATTGATGAAATTGCTGAACGGTTAAAAGCGGTTGTGGAAAAATTGTGAATTGAAATTTTCTGCAGTTCACCAACTTCAGTAAAATCAAACAAAAATCCCTAAAACACATTTTGAAAGTAAAAGGATAGAAAATGGCTGAAACAAATTTTGTTGATTATGTAAAAATCCACTGCAAATCGGGGCACGGCGGAGCCGGTTCGGCCCATTTGCGGCGCGAAAAATTTGTGCCCAAAGGTGGTCCCGATGGAGGCGACGGCGGGCGCGGCGGCCATATTATCCTGGAAGGAAATCAGCACAAATGGACCCTACTTCATCTGAAGTTCCGAAAACACCTGAAAGCAGGCAACGGAGAATCGGGCGGCGGCCAGAAAAAATCCGGCGCCGATGGCGAAGACATCATCGTGGAAGTTCCGTTGGGCACTATTGTCAAAGATGCGGAAACTAATGAATTTATTTTCGAAATAACAGAACACGGCGAACAAAAAACCCTGATGCAGGGAGGCCGCGGCGGACTGGGAAACGACCATTTTAAGTCATCAACCAACCAAACGCCACGCTATGCTCAGCCCGGCGAAGAAGGCCAAGAAGGCTGGAAAATTCTGGAATTAAAAATATTGGCCGATGTTGGTTTGGTGGGTTTCCCCAGCTCCGGAAAATCGACCCTCCTCTCAGTGGTTTCGGCAGCCAAACCCAAAATTGCCGACTACCCGTTTACCACACTCACGCCCAACCTGGGCATTGTGAGCCACCGCGAAGAACAGTCGTTTGTTATGGCCGACATACCCGGAATTATTGAAGGCGCCCATGAGGGAAAAGGGTTGGGGCTGCGGTTCCTGCGCCACATCGAACGCAATCCGATGTTGCTGTTTATGGTGCCCGCCGACAGCGCCGACCATAAAAAAGAATACAACATTTTGCTGAACGAACTGGAAAAATACAATCCGGAGTTGCTCGATAAGCAACGTTTTCTGGCCATCAGCAAAGCCGACATGCTCGACGAGGAATTGATGAAAGAAATCAGTAAAGAATTAAAAGGAATCTCGCACCTGTTTTTTTCATCGGTTACCGGATTCAACATTCAGCAACTAAAAGACAAAATCTGGCAAATACTGAATAGTTAATGGCATTTTTTCAAAAAATACTGGAATTTGACACTGAGTTTTTTTTATACCTGAACAGTTTTCACAACGATTTCTGGGATACCATGATGCTGATGATTACCCGAAAAGAAACCTGGATTCCGTTTTTTGCCATTATCCTGTTTTTCATTTTCAAAAACTACCGGAGCAAATGGTGGCTGGTAATCCTTTTTGTAGCCTTAACCGTTTTACTTGCCGACCAGCTTTCGGTTTTGCTCAAGGAAACGATTCAGCGGCTCCGACCGGTGCACAACCCCGAAATTGAGCATCTTGTTCATAATGTGTTGCGAAAAGGCGGGCTGCACGGATTTGTTTCTTCTCACGCGGCCAACTCTTTTGCCTTGTTTGCCTTTACAACGCGGCTGTTTCGCAACCGGGGCTACTGGTTTCTGATGCTGTTTTGGGCTGTGCTATTTTCTTATTCACGTATCTATTCCGGCGTTCATTATCCGCTCGATATTTTGGGCGGCGCTGTTTTAGGATGGCTCATAGGAGTGGGAACATACAAAACGCTCATGTTTACGGAAAACTATTTTTTTCTGGCCAAAATTCCCAAAATTGAAACAACCAATCTGGATTCAAAACAATCGGGTCTTATCTTTCTGGTTTTCTGTGTACTGGCAATTACAGTTGTTATTATGACATCCCTATTGCATCATTACAATTATTTGTGAAATGGAAACTTCTGCCAGTGAATTTTATCGATCGAAACAGGAAACTTTCAAATCGAAACTAAAGACCGTTTCACAAAAAATCAGACTTTTTGCCTGGTACCGGCTGGCCGCATTTATTTTGATTTTTATTCCGGTTGCCGTTTGGGGCTGGAAAGGTTGGCTCACCGTTTTTCCTGCAATGTTTTTTATGGGCTTTTTTTTCTTTTTGGTGAAGAAGAACATTCAGCTTGAAAGACAAAAAAAGAAGTTTAAAGCGCTGAAAAAAATCACCGAAGATGAGTTACTCGCCCTGAAACATCAGTTCAGTCATTTCGAAAACGGGAAAGAATTTCTGAATCCGGCCCATTTCAACTCCTACGATTTGGATTTATTTGGAGAAGATTCAGTTTTTCAGTTTATCAACCGCACCTCAACCTTAAGCGGAAAACAGCGGCTGGCAGAGTGGCTGCAATCTCCGCCACTCGATAAAACTGAAATTGAACAGCGCCAGGAAGCTGTTCGCGAACTTTCCAAAATTCCCAACTGGCGGTTGCATTTTCTGGCAAACGGTCATCTGTTTAAAGAAACTCCGGAACTGAATGAAGAAATCAAACGCTGGTCGGAAACCGACCTGAAACTGAACCGTCCTGCTGTTATTCGTGTATCGATTATTGTCATTCCATTGCTGACCATCCTGGCAGCTATTCCGGCATTCATGGGAATTTCCAATCTGTGGATTGTCCTGATGGTTTTCATCCAATGGGCAATCCTATGGTTTTCAAGAAAAAGAATTGCGCAGTATTATGAATTCTTTGGCCGAAAGTCTGAATTACTGGGAAAATACATGCAACTGCTCGAATTCATTGAAGAACGCGAATTTCAGGCTCCATTTCTATTGGATTTGCAGAAAAAAGTACGAAAACCCGACAAGGCAAGCCACATTTTCAGGCAATTAAAAAAACTGGTTGGGCAGTTTGAATACCGCCAAAACCTTGTAATTGCCATTGTTTTTAATTCCCTGTTTTTATGGGATTTACGTTGCGTTTACAAACTTTGGAACTGGCACCGGCGCAACCAAAAAAAACTGACGGTCTGGCTCGATGTAATTGCCGAAACGGATGCGCTCATCAGTTTGGCAAACCTGGCATACAACCATCCGGAGTTTGTTTATCCAGAAATTCACGACGGCGGTTTTACTTTTCATGCCAAACAACTGGGCCATCCGCTGTTGCCGGCAGAAAAACGGATAAACAACGACCTGTTCATCAACGGATGGGGAAAAGTGTTGATAATAACCGGCGCCAACATGGCCGGGAAAAGTACTTTTTTGCGCACGGTAGGCGTAAACCTGATTTTAGGCCGAACGGGCGCTCCGGTGTGTGCGAAAAAGCTGGTTTTTAGTCCGATAAAAGTTTACACCAACATGCGCACCACCGACAACCTGCTGAAAGACGAATCCTATTTTTTTGCCGAACTCAAACGCATCAAAACAGTGCTCGATCGGCTGGAAAAAGGGGAAAAGATTTTTGTTATTCTCGATGAGATGCTGAAAGGGACCAATTCGGTGGATAAACTGAACGGTTCGCGCCAACTGATTCGAAAATTACTGGAGCTGAAAGCTGTGGCTTTAATTGCAACCCACGATTTGAAAATCAGCGAAATGGAAAAAGAATACCCGCAAATGGTGTTCAACAAATGTTTCGAAATCGAACTGGAAAACGATGAAATGATTTTCGACTACCTGCTTACCGACGGCGTTACCAAAACCATGAATGCTACTTTTTTGATGAAAAAAATGGGGATAATATAACAGTTTCATCATTATAAACATTTAACTTTTGTCCAATTTTATGCTTTTAAATATTCGAATCAAAAGTTCATTTTCTTTGTGTCGGAACTGTTAAAAAACATTAAAATGTCATTTTGTTTCAACCACTCATAATAGCTAAAAATCCAGCTTATTTTAACCAATTGGCAGAATTACGGTATTGAAACACCTACAAATTAGCAAATAGCTGTTTTTTAACCTGAAAAAATCAAATAATTAGAATAGCAACAGATTTCAGGTTTTTCGCATCAATTATTCTGTTAGTTAAAACCGCCGTTAAAGCACAGTAACTTACTTGTACATTTAAATACAATAAATTATGAAAAAATTATTTATACCACTTTTTGCCGTGCTATTCTTCACAGGGATTTCTTATTCCCAGAAACAGATACCCTTAATTGGATCTAATGCGCCTTCCTTTAAAGCAAATTCAACAAATGGGGTGCTGACATTTCCAAACGACTTTGGGGAGAGTTGGAAAATTCTTTTTAGCCATCCGCAGGATTTTACTCCGGTCTGTACAACTGAGTTACTGGAACTTGCTTATAAGCAACCGGAGCTTGAAAAACTTGGAGTTAAGGTTGCCGTCATTTCGGTGGACAATATAAAGCAGCACGAAAACTGGAAGCGTCACCTCGAAAGCATAGATTTTAAAGGTCGCGGGCTGCAATCAATTCAGTTTCCGCTTTTCGAAGACCCGAATGCACTCAATTCAATAAAATATGGCATGCTTCACAGACCTTCCAGTACAAGTAAAGACGTCAGGGGAGTTTATGTCATTGATTCTAAAAATGTTGTCCGAGCAATCAATTTCTATCCCGTTGAAATAGGAAGGAATATGGATGAAATCATTCGGATAGTTGAAGCTTTAAAAACTGCCGACGACGAAGAATATATTTCTACTCCGGTTAACTGGAATAGAGGAGATGATGTGCTGGTTACCTACAGACCATTTAGCAATGAGCAATATAAACTGGACCCAAAAAAATATGATGCTCAATTTTACAGTTTGGATGATATGATTTGGTTTAAAAGAACAACTAAATCTACTGTTTTGGAAAATGAATAAAATTATTCGTGGCACGACTTGAGTTGTGCCACGAATTTTATCCTCAATTTGCTTAAAACGGCTTAATCATCAACCGGTATTGTTTAACTTCCGGCATCACCTGTTGTTACTGCATCTGACAAATGGCCGTTCCTCGCCAAAACGATTATGTCTATTTTCGATTAGCAAACCATGGAAAACGGTTTGAAGAAATGGAAATTGATTTTTACCGCTCGGAAAGGGTGCCGTGGTAACCAGACACCTGAACATATTCAGGTGTTTGAAATTTTTGTATTTTCGGGCAAATCAACTTTAACCGGATTCTATGAATGTCAATTTCCGCTATTTGCTCACCATTTCGATGGTTACTGCCCTGGGAGGATTACTTTTCGGTTTCGATATTTCTGTTATTTCCGGAACCATCCCGTTTATCCAGGAGTTTTTCGGGTTGAATGAAACCATGAAAGGCTGGGTGGTGAGTAGTGCGCTCATCGGCTGCATTTTGGGCGCCAGTTTCAGTGGCCGGCTGGGTGATAAGTTCGGGCGGAAAAAAGTATTGATGGTAACCGCGCTACTGTTTGGTATTTCGGCTATTGGAAGCGGCTTTTCAAACTCTATCCCGGCATTTGTTTTTTACCGGATTCTGGGCGGCCTGGCCGTGGGCGGCGCGTCGGTACTGGCTCCTGTTTACATTGCCGAAGTTTCGCCGGCACACCTTCGCGGAAGGATGGTTTCCATCAACCAATTGACAATCGTAATCGGAATCTCACTAGCCTACTATTCCAACTGGTTTTTGCTCGGAATTGGCGAAAACGCCTGGCGCTGGATGTTTGCTGCCGAAGCTGTTCCGGCTCTGATGTTTTTTGTTGCACTTTTTATTATTCCTGAAAGTCCACGCTGGTTAGTTACCCGCGAAAAAGAAGAAAAGGCCAAAACAGTTTTGGGAAAAATTGGGGGAGGTGATTTTGCATCCTTCGAGTTGAAAGAAATAAAAGCTTCGCTGGAGGGAAATGAAAAACGCGGCACGCTCAAAGACGCTTTCAAAAAAAAATATGCTTTTATTCTGTTCCTCGGCATTTTCCTGGCTGTTTTCCAGCAGTGGTCGGGCATTAACGTCATCTTTTTTTATGCGCCCGATATTTTCGCCAAAGCCAACCTGGGTGTTGACACAGCACTTTTCCAAACCACACTCATTGGCCTGATGAATGTGGTGTTTACTATTATAGCTATGCAAGTTATCGACAAAATGGGCCGGAAAAAACTGTTACTTATTGGAGCCTCAGGAATGGCGGTTTGCTATGCAGTTATCGGATTTCTTTTTTCAACCGGTCGCACCGGAGACTGGATGCTTTTGACATTCATAATTATAACACCGGCATTTTTTGCTTTCGGACTGGGTCCTACGGTTTGGGTGATTTTGTCTGAAATTTTTCCAAATAAAATACGTGGGGCTGCCATGTCGGTTGCAACACTTTCGTTGTGGGTTGCCTGTTATTTACTCACCTTAACATTCCCCATATTTGTGGAATTGTTCAACGCATCGAACACGTTCTGGCTTTATGCCGTAATTTGTATCGTTGGATTTCTGGTCATTTTTAAATACCTTCCCGAAACAAAAGGCGTAACTTTGGAAAAACTGGAAAAGATGCTGGTGAAAGAATAGTTAAAATAGAAATTATGGAAGAAGATATTCGATGGAAACAACGCTTTTCAAATTACAAAAAAGCATTTGAACAACTTACTGAATTTATTGAAAAGGGGGATTTAAATAAATTTGAAGAACAAGGTCTGATTCAGGCATTTGAATATACTTTCGAGCTCGCATGGAACTTGATAAAAGATTATTTTGAATACCAGGGGGAACAAGCAATTACCGGAAGCAGAGATGCATTCAGGCTGGCATTTAAAAGAGGGCTCATCAGCGATGGAGAATCATGGATGGATATGATTGCAAGCCGGATTAAATCAAGCCACACCTATCACGAAGAAACTGCAGAAGAAATTGTACGGAAAATCAATGATGTTTATTTCGATCTTTTTTCACAATTATATCAGAAAATGAAGTCGTTGTTATGAAGTTTGGATTGAAGGAAGAAACGATTCTCAAAATAACCTCTGTTTTTGAAAAATTTCCTCAAATTGAAAAAGCTGTTCTTTACGGTTCGAGGGCCAAAGGAAATTTTAAGAAAGGATCGGATATTGATTTAACTTTATTTGGTGAAAACCTGGATTTGACTCTGATCAACAAAATTGAAACCGAAATTGACGATCTATTACTTCCTTATAGTTTTGATATTTCAATCTATAATCAATTAGATAATCCTGAATTAATTAACCACATTAACAGAGTTGGGAAAACCATTTATCCAAAATCAAAATAAACTTTGAAAAATGAAGTCACTAACTTTGATTTTTTTCTTTGTTTTTGTCGCATTCCATCTTTTTGCAAAAGAATTTCACGTGGCCAAAACCGGAAACAACAGCCATCCCGGCACAAAAGAGAATCCGTTTCTCACTATTCAGGCAGCGGCAGATGTTGCACAACCGGGTGATATAATTACTATTCACGAAGGCGTTTACCGTGAATGGGTGAAACCTCCCCGCGGCGGAAATTCTGATACTGAACGCATTGTTTACCAAGCTGCCGAAGGGGATAAAGTGGAAATAAAAGGTTCCGAAATCATTAACGGCTGGGAAAATCTTACCGGAACGGTTTGGCGGGTTGTCCTTCCCAATTCTTTTTTCGGGGATTACAATCCGTACAAGGATTTGATTCACGGCGACTGGTTCAATCCGCTAGGCAGAGTGCACCACACCGGCGAAGTTTACCTGAACGGAAAATCGCTTTGGGAAATGGCTTTGCTGGAAGATGTACTTCATCCGAAACCAAAAACAGACCGGTTTGATCCGGAAGGTTCTGCTTACACCTGGTTCTGTGAGAGCAACGACGAAAACACTTTTATTTATGCCAACTTTCAGGGTGCCGATCCAAACAAAGAGCAGGTGGAAATCAATGTCCGTAAAAGTTGCTTTTATTCTGAAAAAACAGGCATAAGTTTTATCACCGTTCGCGGTTTTCGGATGAGCCAGGCTGCCACACAGTGGGCGCCGCCAACTGCCGAACAAATAGGGATTATCGGAACCAACTGGAGCAAAGGCTGGATTATTGAAAACAATGTAATCAGCGATTCCAAATGCTCGGGCATTACACTTGGTAAACATGGCGACGAGTTTGACAACACTTCCGAAAACTCTGCTGAAGGCTATGTGGAAACCATTCACCGCGCCATAAAAATGGGCTGGAACAAGGAAAATATCGGTTCACACAGAGTCCGCAACAACACCATTTTCAATTGCGAACAAACCGGTATTTGCGGAAGTCTTGGGGCCATTTTCAGTACCATCGAAAACAACAATATTTACAACATCTGGACAAAACGGCAATTTACCGGCGCTGAAATGGGCGGGATAAAAATCCATGCGTCCATTGACATGCTCATTAAAAACAACCGGCTGGCGAACTGTGGCCGCGGATTGTGGCTCGACTGGATGGCGCAGGGAACACGGGTAACCGGCAACCTCCTGTATAACAACACCACCGACGACCTGTTTGTGGAGGTGAACCACGGACCGTTTTTAATCGAAAACAACCTGTTCCTCTCTGAACTTTCACTGCGCGACTGGTCGCAAGGCGGAGCGTATGTGCACAACCTGTTTGCCGGGAATATTGAGGTGCGGCCTCAAAGCAGGCTAACGCCATTTCATCTGGCCCACTCCACCGGACTGGCCGGATTAAAAGAAACACGTTGCGGAGACAACCGCTTTTTCAACAATATTTTTGTGGGAGGTGCGCCCGAAGTTCAGGGCAGATTTTCTGGACTGAAAGGTTATGCAAATACGGAGCTTCCTGTAACTGCCGACGGAAATGTTTACCTAAACGGAGCACAACCATTTCCCAGTGAAAAAAACGTTCTTCAGTCGGAAACAAATCCCGAAATCAGAGTTTTGGAGGAGAATGAAAACGTTTCAGTCCGGTTTGATTTCGACAGAAAATTAAACATGCTAAAAACCCGGACAGTAACCACTGAATTGCTTGGAAAAGCCATCATTCCAAATCTTCCGTTTAAAAATCGGAGTGGAACACCTGTGAAAATCGACTATGATTATTTTGGAGCGAAACGAAATCCAGGCAAACCAACCCCCGGTCCATTCGAAAAATTACAAAAAAGGGAAAACAGAATAAAGGTTTGGTAACCAAAAAAGGGACCTGTTGTGTAACAGATTTGTAAAAATTTCTTTACAGAAATGCGCAAATTTGTAAACGAAATTTTACAAACCGGGAAATTGAAGTATATTACATCGTTTCTAAACCGGAAAATAAAAACAATAAATATGAACTCGAGAGAACAATTTATAAAAACCGTGAATCACCGGCAACCCGACCGTGTGGTGCTCGACCTGGGCTCAACAGCCGTAACCGGCATTCATATCCATGCCATTTCGCGCCTGCGCAGGCACTTTGGGTTACAGCGCAAACCCATCCGCGTGATTGAACCTTTCCAGATGCTGGGAGAAGTGGGCTGGGAACTTATTGATTCCATTGGCATTGACGTAATTGGCGCCTGGGGGAAAAACAACATGTTCGGGTTTCACAACCATGCACCCTACAAAGAATGGAAAACACCCTGGGGACAGCGGGTAATGGTTCCGATGAATTTTAATGTGACTTACGACGAAAAAGGCGATGTGCTGATGTACCCCGAAGGCGATACTTCCATTCCACCCTCGGCGCGAATGCCCAAAACCGGGTATTTTTTCGATGCCATCATCCGTCAGGAACCCGTTGATGATGACAACCTGAACGTGGATGATAACCTCGAAGAATTTGGGCTGATAACTGAAAAAGACCTTGAGCACTGGCGCATTGAAGTGGATAAAGCTTATTTTTCAGGCAAGGCGGTAATTGTCGCTTTTGGCGGAACAGCACTGGGTGATATCGCGCTGGTTCCGGGAATGCAACTCCGCCATCCGAGAGGAATCCGCGATGTGGCCGAGTGGTACATGAGTACGATAAGCCGGCCGGAATACATCAAAAAGATATTCGAAAAACAGGTGGAGATTGCCATCGAAAACCTGAAACGGATTTACTCGGTGGTAGGTAACAAAGTGAACGCTGTTTTTATGTGTGGCACCGATTTTGGCACACAGGATTCCACTTTTTGTTCGCTGAAACAATTTGAGGAAATCTGGTTGCCCTATTATAAAAAAATGAACGACTGGATTCATTTGAATACCCAGTGGAAAACCTTCAAACACTCGTGCGGCGCGGTCGAGCCGTTTTTGGATGGGTTCATCCGGGCAGGATTCGACATCATTAATCCGGTGCAAATAAACGCTGCCAATATGGATCCCAAAAAACTGAAAGAAAAATACGGTCGCGACCTGGTGTTCTGGGGCGGAGGAATTGATACGCAAAAAGTATTGCCGTTCGGCACACCGGCAGAGGTACGCGAACAAGTGCTGCGCAACTGCGAGATTTTCATCAAAGACGGTGGTTTTGTGTTCAATACAGTGCACAATGTTCAGGCAAATGTACCGGTTGAAAATATGGTAGCGATGCTGGAAGCGATACGGGAATTTAACGGAAGATGAGGAAGTGGACAGTCGCAGTGGACCTTTAGTTGACAGGGAAACGGTCAAAATAAAATAATACAAGTATAAAACCATTTAAAATGAAAAAAAATTTTATTCCAATTCTGTTCTTATTATTTTCTATACATGTGTTTGCACAGAAATACCAGCCCACCTGGGAATCTATTGATAGCCGACCGGTGCCGCAGTGGTTCGAGGATGTGAAATTCGGAATTTTTATTCACTGGGGAGTTTACGCTGTTCCGGCGTGGGCACCAGCCGATGCCGACATTGGTATTTATGCCAAATACTCGGAATGGTACTGGTGGCGGAAAAATGAAGACAGCGAAGCCGGAAAACTATTCCGCGATTACCACAACCAAATGTATGGTGAGGATTTTAAATACCAGGATTTTGCGCCCATGTGGAAGGCACAACATTTCGAACCCGATGATTGGGCAGATGTGTTTAAAAAGGCCGGCGCCAAATATGTGGTGCTCACATCGAAACATCACGAAGGGTTTACCCTTTGGCCAAGTGAACAAAGCTGGAACTGGAACAGTGTGGACATTGGTCCGCACCGCGATTTGTGCGGCGACCTGACCAAGGCGGTAAAAGACGCCGGACTGCACATGGGTTTTTACTACTCGTTGTATGAATGGTACAATCCGCTGTATCACAACAATCTCGAAAAATATGTGGACGACCACATGATTCCGCAGATGAAAGATTTGGTTACCCGTTACGAACCCGATATTTTCTGGACCGACGGGGAATGGGACCATCCAAGCGAAAAGTGGAAAAGCACTGAATTTCTGGCCTGGTTGTATAACGAATCACCGGTAAAAGACCGCGTTGCTGTTAACGATCGCTGGGGCAAGGAGACCCGCGGCGTGCATGGTGGATATTTCACCACAGAATACGATTTGGTTCACGACCGCGAAGGTGTTGGCGAAGTTGAACGCCCGTGGGAGGAATGCCGTGGAATTGGAACTTCGTTCGGTTACAACCAGATTGAAGACCTGGATAATTACATGACTTCGGACGGGTTGGTTGACCTGCTTATAGAAAAAGTGGCAGGCGGCGGAAACCTGTTGCTGGATATTGGCCCAACAGCCGACGGACGAATTCCGGTTATTCAACAACAACGTTTGCTCGATATCGGAAGCTGGCTCGATATTAACGGAGAAGCCATTTACGAAACCCGCAAATGGGAAGGCGCAGAAAATAACGATGCAGAAAATGTTTATTTCACCAGAAAAGGAAATGATTTATATGTTCTATGTACTAAATTCCCTGAAAAACCAGTTATCGTAAAAGGAATAAAAAACGTCGGAAAAGTTTCCATGCTTGGGTTTGATGGAAAAGTAAAGTCAAAAAAGTCGGGGAATACAATTACCATTACTCCACCGGTTTTATCGCCAATAAACAATCCCAGCCCGTATGCCTGGGTATTTAAAATTGAAGATTCATTATAAAATTTATAGATATGAATAAAGCACAACAATTTTTAAAAGTACACAAACTTAATTCTTCGGAAATTGACATTCAAAAAATTACCGATGATTTTATTGCGGACATGAAACATGGCCTCGAAGGTAAACCGGGTTCTCTGCAAATGATCCCAACGTATTTGGGTGCCGAAGGCAAAATCAAACCCAATGAGCCGGTTGTGGCTATCGATGCGGGTGGCACCAACTTCAGGGCAGTAAAAATGTCGTTCGACAATGACATGAACCTGGTGACCGAAAACCTGCAGCAACGAAAAATGCCTGCTATTGACGAAGAGTTGTCGAACAAGGAATTTTTTGCCACGCTGGCCGCTTATCTTACAAGCTACAAGGATGTTTCGGAAAAAATCGGTTTTTGTTTTTCCTATGCAGTAGAGATGTTTCCCAACAAAGACGGTAAACTGCTGGAATGGAGCAAAGAAGTAAAAGCCCCCGAAGTAATTGGCCAGATGGTTGGTGAAAATTTGCTCGAAGCAATGGGTACACCGGGAAAACATATTGTTTTGATGAACGACACGGTTTCAACGCTTTTGGCTGGTCAGGCTGCTACGGCAGGTCGCAAATTCGATACCTACATTGGGTTCATTCTTGGCACAGGAACCAACGCATGTTACATCGAGAAAAATAAGAACATTTCAAAAACGGCAAATCTCGACCCGAAAGGGAACATGATTATCAACATCGAATCGGGCAATTTCAGTATGATGCCGCGCACCGATATTGATATCGCTTTTGATAACACCACAAAACAGCCCGGACGTTATACGTTCGAAAAAATGATTTCCGGTGGCTATTTTGGCGGTCTTTGCACCACTACATTGAAAATGGCTGCTGCCGAAGAGGTTTTCAGTTCCGAGACCAAAGTTAAAATGAAGAATATGGATGAACTGACCTCCGAAGAAGTAAACAATTTCGTAAGTGGGGTCGATCTACCGGCAAATACACTTACGACCGTTTTAATGAGCAAGCAGGACAAAGAGGCTGCTGCTGAAATTATTAATGCAATGATTACCCGCTCTGCGAAATTAACGGCTGCAAGTCTGGCCGCAGTAATTCTGAAAACCGGCAAAGGGAAATCGGCCGACAAGCCCGTACTGATGACCATTGAAGGAACCACGTTCTACAAAATGAAAAACTTTCAGTTGATGTTCGAGGCATTCCTGCAGGGATTCTTCTCGGGCGAAAACCGTCGTTTTTATGAAATTGTGGAAGTTCCCAATTCGAGCCTTATCGGGGCAGGGATTGCCGCAATTGTGAATTGAAGCCCCACCCTGCCCTCCCCAAAAGGGAGGAAAACAGAGGCGTTGTCTGATATTTTAAGTTTTGGTGTTTTTGAGTTGAAAATGACTGCAAAAACACCAAAATCTTTTATATTGACTTGTTTCTAGAGTCTGAAATTTTTAATATCTGAACCATGAAAAACCTTACTTCTTCCATCCTGATTCTATTTATTACCGTTTCTACTTTTGCCCAAAACGAAGGAAAAGTGATAAACCTGAACGGCAGTTGGGATTTTGAACAAACTGTACAAGCTTTTCCTCCGGCAGAATTCACACGAAAATGCCCGGTGCCGGGACTCATTCACCTGGCTGAACCGCGAATCGACAGCTACGAAAAACTATTCAAGAAACCGGAGCAAACCGTGAGCGAGGAAGCCTCGGACTACCGTGAACTGGAATATGAACCGCGGTACAGTTGGTACAGGAGAACCATTCATATTCCGGCGGAAATGAAGGGAACGGAAGCGATATTATCCATTCTGAAAAGCAAATATGTAACGCAGGTTTACGTGAACGGAATGGATATGGGACAGTCGGTTTCATGTTACACCCCCATCGATTTAAAAGTAACGCAGGCTCTAAAGTACGGTGAAGACAACGAAATTCTGATTCGTGTTGGAGAGCGCGTTTGGCTTCCGCCCTGGGCTGCCGGAAGCACCGACAAGGAAAAGGCAAATTACATTCCCGGCATCTGGGATGATGTGAATCTTTCCTTTTCGGGTAAACAAAAAGTGTTGAAAAAGCTGGTACTGCCTTCAGTTAAAGACAAAAAAGTTACGATAAAACTTTTGGTTCGCAACTTTTACCCGCAACAGGTGATGTATGGCGACCCGATGCTGGATAAAGTAAAAGCGGAGATTATTGTTAAAGAAAGGAAATCGGGTAAAGAAATTGCCAAAGGTTTTTTGACCGGCAAAACCACACGCGACAACGAAACTCAACTCGTGACAGAAATTCCATTTGAAAATTTTCATTCGTGGTCGCCGGAAAACCCGTTTTTATACGAAGCCGAAATTAAACTTTACGACGGCGATAATTTTTCAGATGTTTCAACTACCCGGTTTGGAATGCGCGATTTTGAAAGGCGCGGGAAATTCTTTTACCTGAATGGTGAAAAGTATTACCTGCGCGGAAGCAATATTACGCTGCACCGGTTTTTCGAGGACCCCGACTGCCAGGCGTTGCCGTGGGACAGGGAGTGGGTGAAAAAAATGCTGATTGACGACCCGAAAGCCATCGATTGGAATGCCATGCGCATTTGTGTGGGTATTGCCCCCGATTTTTGGTACGATTTGGCCGACGAATACGGAATGGTTTTTCAGAATGAATGGCTGTACTGGCAAAACCACGGTTGGGATGAGCAAATCAGGACAGAATTTTCGGATTGGGTTTGGAGCGACGGCAATCACCCAAGTATTGTTATTTGGGATGCCATTAACGAAAACTGGAACGATTACATTGGGAATACACTGATTCCTGAGTTGCAGCAACTCGATCCGACCCGGATTTGGGATGCCGGGTACATGCAGGAAAATGATTTGGCGGGAGTTGATCCGATGGACGAACCGCACCTCTACCGGGCAGGCTGGCATTTAATTCAGCAGGAAAATCCGTACGAGTTTCTAAAAGAAAACCCATACCGGCTGGGAAAAATGGACGACTGGGAACCAGGACATCTGAAATATCTGGAAGCTTCGGCCACCCAACTGGTTAATGAATATGGCTGGAACTGGCTTTGGCGCGACGGCCGGCCTGCCAAACTTACCAAGAACATGTACGACAGTTTGCTGGGTGAAGATGCCACACCCCAACAGCGCCGGGAGTTACAGGCTTACTGGCTGGCCTGCGAAACGGAATGGATTCGTGCCGAACGCACCATGGCAGGCGTGCTTGCATTTACACACCTTACCAACAACTATGGATATACCGGCGACTGGTACATCAATCACATTAAAAACCTTGAACCAGGTATTTCGCTAAAATGGTTCAAACATGCATTTGTTCCTGCAAACGTTTTTATTGATTTGGCCGACCAGCGTTACTTTCCAAATGGCTTTTACCAGCCGGGCGAAAGGTTGGTTTTCAACCTGGTGGGAATTAACGATCTGGAATTAAAATCATCAGGAACAGTTACCGTAAAACTTTTGGATGCGGACGGAAATGTAATTTCCGAAAACAGTCAAAAAGTTGAAACAAAACCTTTTGGCAGGGAAAACATTCCATATTTCATCTCATTGCCTGAAAAGGAAGGCGGTTATCTGATTCTTTCAGAATTTCAAAAAGAAAATTCAGCAGAAATCTTAAAAAGCAGAAGATATATCCGGATTGGAAACCAAAAAAACATGGCCTTTTTGGAATTAACTCCCTAAAAAAGGGATGGTTTTACCCAATTTATTTGAAGAATTTTTCGATTACAGAATACAAGTCCTTTTTCATTAACGGTTTGGCCAGGTAATCGTCGCAGCCTGCCGCCAGTGCTTTTTCCCTGTCGCTGGCCAGTGCGTATGCTGTTTGCGCAACAACAACAACTTTTTTGTCGGTTTCCTTTATTTTTATTGTGGCTGAATAACCATCCAAAACGGGCATTTTTATATCCATTAAAATAAGATCAATGTTTTGGTTATTCTGAAAAATCTCAAATGCTTCTTTCCCGTTTTTGGCAAAGAACATTTTCCGGCATTTTTGTTCCAACAGTTCCGACAAATAAAAACGGGTCACTTCATCGTCATCTGCCACAAGAATGGTCAAACTTTCAAGAATCTTATCTGTAGAATATTTTGTCCGGTTTAAATCAGAAGCTGTTTCCGCTGAATCATTTTCATCCACAGAAGTATCCAAATGAAAATCACTATTTGCACCAGTATCCGAATACGCAGAAGCTTTGAAAAAAACAAGACGATAGGTCTGACTATCAAGTTTCTTCTCCATTCCTGAAGCACCAA
Organism: Mariniphaga sp.; assembly: GCF_041687215.1. Classification (NCBI taxonomy): domain Bacteria; kingdom Pseudomonadati; phylum Bacteroidota; class Bacteroidia; order Marinilabiliales; family Prolixibacteraceae; genus Mariniphaga; species Mariniphaga sp. Next base: position 33,950 of record NZ_JAWLCI010000024.1, on the reverse strand, counting down.
ATATTCTTAAAGAATCTGAATTATCTTTCAACTTTAATTCACATTGAACATTTGGTTTACCAGCTTTTAAATTCTTCATAAAAAACTGAAAAGCATCATTATCTTTTGGAATAATAAAATCTGAAAATATTTTGCCCTGCAAATCAGATTCTTCTCCATTTAGGAACTTACACCCCAATTCATTTATTTCGCTAATCTTATATTGAGAATTAAGAATTGCATATCCAACCGGTGCATTGAAGAATAAATCAGTGAACCTTAGATTCTCATGAATAGTTTCTGAAAAAGCCTTTTTAAGCTCTTCGGTGCTAATTTCAGTTGATAATAAGGACTTTTCGCTATGCTCAAAGCCAGACTCACTATGAATAAAAGCTTGCAAAATTGCAAATCTTTCATTCAGTTTACCACGATATTTCTTATTTTTTTGGTCAGTATTTTCCATGGCAATTTCAGCTTTGTCAAGATTGATTAAAATAATTTGTAAGATATTTATTTTTTGGATATCATAAAACAAAAATGTAATTGAACAAAGCTCATTTTTAAAATAAATTGTTTTTGAAAAACAGTTTTTCGAAAAAAGGTAAAAAGAAAGGGCAGCTCATCAGCTGCCCTCAAATGTTAACCCCCAAACACACAAGCAATACAGAACGTATTGCATTACAAATGTAAGAAACCTTTTCCCAAAACCAAAAATCTTTCAGCTTTTTTTTTCATTTTTTTTTGTTTAACAATTGCAACTGATAAAATAATGAACCAGTGAAGCAAACCCTGCTCCTGCTACAGGCCCAAATACTGGAATCCATGAATATGGCCAGTCACTATTATCCTTATTTTTAAGTGGAAGCAGGGAATGGATAATTCGGGGTCCCAAATCGCGGGCGGGATTAATGGCATAGCCGGTGGTACCGCCTAAACTCAAACCAAGAGAAAAAACTACCAAAGCAACCGGCAAAGCGCCAAGTGAACCCAAACCCACTTTAGTGCTGCCAAAACTCTCGTATGGCAATTGAGGCATGGTGATTAAAAGCACAGCCAAAACCAAAACAAATGTTCCAACAAATTCAGAAAAAAAATTATTCCGAAAATGCCTGATGGCCGGCGCCGTGCAGAAACAAGCCTTTTTGGCTCCGGCAGTTGTTGTAATATTAAAATGATTTCGAAAGAAAACATAAACCGTGAAAGCACCCAGCATTGCGCCCAGCATTTGTGCCAAAATAAACGGCGCAACTTTGGCCCACTCAAACAAACCGCTAAATGCCAACCCTAATGTAACTGCCGGATTGATGTGAGCTCCACTTAAATCGGCTGTAGCCAAAACAGCAACAAACACGGCCATGGCCCATCCTGCAGTTATAACAATCCAGCCGCTCCCATGACTGTGGGTTTTGTCGAGGTTAACATTGGCTACTACACCATTTCCGAGTAAAATCAGAATAAAAGTGCCTAAAACTTCTCCGAAAAGCTCTAACATAGATTTCCTTTTTTAATTTATTAATCCTGAAAATAATAATTTTTAGCTATTTCATTAAACTGCGCAATTTGTTCTTTTTGCCATTTTTTCTTTTTACCCAGTTCTTTTGCCATAAGTTTGGCCACATCGGGAGCAATGCGGACACTTTCCCGGGCATCGAGAAAAAGAACTCTTGTTCTCCGCGCAAGTACATCATCAACCGTGCGGGCCCACTCCTTTCGTACAGCCCATGCTACCTGCGATTTGCGTATTTGCAATTTTTCGCTCAACCACCCTTCCCAGCCTTTCTCTTCTTCACCAATAGCTAAAATTTCTTCCTTATCGAGCCCATACGGTGCCAATGGATCGTTATAAGGGTCCATATCCATACGATACCCATGAACGGGTAAGTGGTGTGTAATACAATCGCGCTCAGCCAGTCCGCCCAGCATAATGGCTTTATCTATGGTATCTTCGGCCATTTTTCGATATGTGGTCCATTTTCCACCTATAACAGTAATGAGTCCTGAAACGGAGATAAGGATTTTGTGACCCCGCGAAATTTCCTTTGTGGCCTTTTTCCCACCCTCGGGTTTGGCCAGTGGCCTTAATCCCGCAAAAACACTTAATACATCCTTTCGGGTGGGCTGTTTTACCAAATATTGCCCGGCAGTCTCCAACACAAAATCAACTTCTGAATCCAACGCTATTGGCTCAAGCGAATGTTTTTCAATTAATGTATCTGTTGTTCCCACCACCACGTGATGGTGCCATGGAACGGCAAACATAACCCGTCCGTCGGAAGTATGGGGAACCATTATGGCGTAATCGTTCGGAAGGAAGCTTTTATCCAGAATCAGGTGAATTCCCTGGCTGGGTGTTATCATTTCCGGTTTGCCGGGTTCGTCCATCTGGATCACCTCATCGGCAAAAACGCCGGTGGCATTTATAACTACCTTCGATTTAATTTTCATTTCTTCGCCGGTTTCCTGGTCAACTGCAATTGCTCCTGTTATCAGTTCACCATCTTTTAAAAGTTGGGTAACTTTGCAGTAATTCATTAATGAAGCGCCATAGTCCACCGCAGTCAGGGCAAGTGTAATGGCCATTCTTGAATCGTCAAACTGCCCGTCCTGGTAAATCACCCCACCTTTCAATCCTTCCTGTTCAACCGTTGGCAAAGCTTCAATGGCTTCTTCACGCGAAAGATGTTTTGACGGTCCCAGACCCAGTTTCCCTGCCATGAAGTCGTAAACTTTCAGCCCGACGGTGTAAAACGGTCCGCCCCACCAATCATAAGTTGGAATAATAAACGACTGATTGGTAACCAGGTGCGGGGCATTTTTAAACATCAACCCCCGCTCTTTTAATGCTTCGAATACCAGAGAAACATCGCCCTGCTGTAAATAGCGAACTCCGCCGTGTACTAGTTTTGTACTGCGACTCGAAGTTCCTTTGGAAAAATCGGTCTGTTCCAGCAACAATGTTTTATAACCGCGGGAAGCAGCATCCACAGCGCATCCAAGTCCGGTTGCTCCTCCACCGATTATTATAATGTCCCATTTTGTTTTTTGAATTTTCTTCAGAATGACATCCCGTTCCATTTTCTTTCCGTTAAATTTATTTTCAATGATTAATGCGATTCGTACCAGGCTTTGCTGCGTTCAACCGCTTTTTTCCAGTTTGAAATCACTTTTTTGAATTCCTCCCTGTTTTCAGCGGGTTGAAATTTGCGATCCACCTGCCATTGTTCTTTTACCTCATCCATATTTTTCCAGAAGCCGGTTGCCAGGCCGGCCAGGTAGGCAGCGCCAAGCGCAGTGGTTTCAGTTACTTTGGGTCGAACCACATCGGTATTCACCACATCGGCCTGAATTTGCATGAGCAGGTTATTCACTGCCGCTCCACCATCCACCCTGAGTTCGTGTACATCGATACCGGAATCTTCGGCCATGGTTTTTATAACCTCCATTGAACGCAAAGCAATGGCTTCGAGCGCTGCACGGGCAATGTGGGCTTTTCCGGTACCACGGCTCAAACCGATAATTGTTCCGGCGGCATACTGGTCCCAGTGCGGAGCGCCCAGCCCCACAAATGCCTGCACAAACGAAACGCCTCCACTGTCGGGCACCTGCGACGCCAGGTCTTCTATTTCAGCCGAAGATTTTATAATTCCCAGTTTATCGCGCAGCCATTGCACCACTGCTCCGGCCACAAAAATACTCCCTTCGAGTGCGTAGGTTGTTTTGCCGTTTACCTGCCACGCAATGGTTGTAAGTAATTTATGTTTTGATGAAATGGGTTTGCTTCCGGTATTCATTACCACAAAACAACCTGTGCCGTAAGTGTTTTTTACCATCCCCTCTTGAATGCACATTTGCCCGAACAAGGATGCCTGTTGGTCGCCGGCAATTCCCGCAACAGGAATTTCTTCCCCAAACAATTCCTTTTCCGTTTTCCCGTAAATCTCGCTGCTTTGTTTTACCTCGGGCAGCAATTCCTTCGGAACGTCAAGAATTTTCAACAGTTCATCATCCCATTCCAAAGTATGAATATTAAAAAGTAACGTTCGGCTTGCGTTAGTCACATCCGTAATGTGCAATTTTCCACCTGTAAGTTTCCAGATAAGCCAGGTATCTACAGTTCCAAAAGCCAGCTTTCCGGATTTGGCCAGTTCTTTTACACCTTCCACATTATCCAGAATCCATTTTATTTTTGTTCCTGAAAAATAAGCATCGATTACCAGACCGGTTTTTTCAGCAAACGTTTTTTCCAGTCCGCGGTCTTTCAGTTCATCACAAATTCCGGCAGTTCGGCGGTCCTGCCACACAATGGAATTATACACCGGCTCGCCGGTTTCGCGGTTCCAAACCAACGTGGTTTCGCGCTGATTGGTGATACCAATTCCTGATATTTCCGAAGGAGAAATTTTATGTTTTTCCAAAACTTCGCGGGCCACCTTCAACTGGCTTTCCCAAATGGCTTTCGGACTGTGCTCCACCCACCCGGGGCGCGGATAAATTTGTTCGAATTCCTGCTGGGCAGTTCCGGCTATTACTCCGGAATAATTAAAAAGAATGGCCCTGTTGCTGGTTGTGCCTGAGTCGAGTGCAAGAATGTATTTTTGCATGGTCAGATGTATATTATTGATTTCTGCCCTGAAAATACAACAATTCCGGGAAATTGAAAGGATGTTTTATAATCTTCTTATTTTTGCCATCTGAAAAAAAGGGAATGAACATTAAAACAGACAAGGTAGGAGTAATTGGAAGCGGAAGCTGGGCAACGGCCATCGCCAAAATGCTGTTGGAGAATGTGGAACAAATCAACTGGTTTTTCAGAAAAACAGAAACTATTGAAAGTTTTAAAGAACTGGGCTACAATCCGCGTTACCTGCAAAGTGTGGAATTTGAAACGGAAAGAATCAATTTTTATAATGATGTGGATGAAATTGTGGAGGATTCAGACATTATAGTTTTGGCCGTTCCTTCAGCTTTTTTACCTGAAATTTTGAGCGGATTGAAAACAGACCTCAGTTCAAAATATTTTTTGTCGGGCATCAAAGGAATTGTAACTCCTGAAAACCTGCTGATAGTGGAATACCTGAACAGATATTTCAACGTGCCTTACGAAAGTGTTGGAGTGATTGCCGGTCCGTGCCATGCCGAAGAGGTGGCGCTTGAAAAACTTTCTTACCTCACCGTGGCTAGTATCGATGAAACCAAAGCGGCCAATTTTGCCAGACTAATTCAAAGCAACTACATTTTCACTTCTATTTCCGATGACATTTGGGGAACGGAATATACTTCGGTAATGAAGAATATAATTGCCATTGGCGCCGGAATTGCCCACGGATTGCGTTACGGCGACAATTTCCAGGCGGTGCTGGTTTCCAACGCCATTCAGGAAATGAAACGGTTTGTGGATACCGTCCATCCCATTACCCGCGACATAAAAGATTCGGCTTACCTTGGCGACCTGATGGTTACCGTATATTCGCAATTCAGCCGTAACCGTTTGCTGGGAACGCTCATAGGAAGGGGCTATTCGGTACGCAATGCTTTTCTGGATATGAACATGGTGGCCGAGGGTTATTACGCAACAAAGTCCATTTTTGAAATAAACCAAAAACACCAGATTAATTTACCTATTTGTGATACGGTTTACAATATTCTTTACAAAAACCTTCAGGCAAAAAAAGAGATGATTCGTTTAGCCGAAAAACTGAGTTAAATCTTGTTCCTTGAGCCAAAAATACCCTTCGCGAGATACGAAGGGTACAATTTTTTTTCGTGCTAATTATTAAAACCGGTATCCTGCAGAAAAGCCAAAACCTGTGTTCTTTACCACCGATTGATCATTCGGATTTAGCTCGTAATCCCAGTTAATATTCAGCAATCCAAGCTGGGTATTGAACTGAAAAAACAGACCGCCCGGAAGTTCATATCCGGCAAAAATGTTTCCGCCTGCATCAAAAGGTTTGTAATAAACTTCCGTGGCACTACTTGAGTTATCCTCTTTTTTAAATTTAACATCATATTTCACCTCACCGGAGCCCGATTCCCAGGTTGCTTTACCACCAACACCGTAGGCAAGGTAAGGCCCAAATCCCAGCATAAAATGACCAGTGCCCAGTGCTGCTTTGTACATAAAATTTAATGGCATTTCCAGGTACATCAAGCTGAGTTTATCGGCAAATTCACTGTTTTTTGTACCTTTTGTCGAAAGCATTAATCCTGGTTGAAAATAAAACTCAGGTGCTACAGGAATCTGAACATTCACTCCTACATGATAGCCCAGCATTAAATCGTTATCGAGCTGATTTCCGGTGGCATTTTTTCCGTTTAAATTTTGAAAGTTCAATCCACCAAGCACTGCAAATGAAGTTTTTGCAGGATTATTTATTTGGGCAACCACTGACATTGCCGTAAAAACGATGAGTATTGCACTTGTTAAAAATTTTGTTCTCATTTTTTTAATTTTCTAATAAAAGTTCCTTTTTATTTAAAAACTGAATGTGCCAGGAAGTTAAGGCATTTAGGTTTCTCCTGTTAGCTTTCGGCTTCACGCTCTGCTTCAGCTTTCATTTTTTTGTTGGCTGTAATTAAAAAATCGACTCTGCGGTTTTGAGTCCGGCCTTCTTCGTTATCATTGGAATATTTCGGATACAATTCTCCCATTCCAACCTGAGTAATTCGCTGGCTTGAAATTCCTTTCTGTTTTAAATAGCCGGAAACTGAGCCGGCCCGTTGTTCTGATAATCTTTGATTATAGGATTCCGAGCCGGTGCTGTCGGTATGTCCCTGAATTTCAATATTGGTATCCGGGTAGTTATTCAGCACAGCCACCAGTTTGTCGAGATTATTTCTGGCATCAGCCGAAAGATTTGACTGGTCGAAACCAAAAAGTATCTGACTGTTGAATTCCACTACAATTCCTTCACCCACGCGTTCTACACGGGCATCAGGAACAGTTTTTTCAATTTCCTCGGCCTGTTTATCCATCTGACGGCCAATAATTGCACCTGCTGTGCCACCTGCTGCGGCTCCAATAATTGCCCCCAATGCTGTGTTCCCGGATGCTTTTCCAACAATTGCACCGGCAGCACCTCCGGCAGCAGTGCCAACTGCAGCTCCTTTTTGTGTTTTGTTCCATGAGGCACAACTTCCCAAAATAAGGGCTACACTCAACATCATCAATAAACTAAGTCTGAGCTTTTTCATAATTTATTTGTTTTTTGTTTTTTGTTAAAAATCGAATTTCATAATATTCTAATTTATGATTATGAAATCTTTGAATATTGACGTTTATTCTTCAAAAAAGATTCCAAAAATCTATAAAGCAAACTGTTTTTAAAATACCCAGAAGTCTGAAAGCAGATTATACGCTGAAACTCAGAGCCATTCAATAGAGGTTGAATCAATTATGACGTTTTAAACTTTTGTGCCAATAATTATCAAATTGATAAATATTTTTTCATTCCGAAAATATTGGAGAATTTATTTAGACGATGTGTGATCAGGCCTTTTCTTTTTTGCATAAAAAAACCGGACTTCTACAATCCGGCTTTGATTTTTGAATTTACCTGTACCTATTTTCGCATTTTCTTATATGCATTTATCAACCCGTTTGTAGAAACATCGTGCCCGGAAACCGGTTCGTCGCTTTTCAGTTCGGGCAAAATGGCATTGGCCAGTTGTTTGCCCAGTTCAACACCCCACTGGTCGAAACTGTAAATATTCCAGATAATTCCCTGCACAAAAATTTTGTGCTCATACATGGCTATTAAAGAGCCCAGTGCACGCGGAGTTAGTTTTTTTACCAGGATAGAATTGGTGGGCACATTTCCGGGGAAAACTTTAAACGGTGCCAGTGCTGCTATTTCTTCTTCGGTTTTCCCCGCAGCTTTCAGTTCAGCAACTACCTGTTCTTCTGTTTTTCCCACCATCAGCGCTTCGGTTTGGGCAAAAAAGTTGGCCAGCAGTTTTTGATGGTGGTCTCCAATCTGATTGTGATTGATGGCAGCGGCAATAAAATCACACGGAATTAGCTTGGTGCCCTGGTGAATGAGCTGGTAAAAAGCGTGCTGGCCGTTGGTTCCCGGTTCGCCCCAGATAATCGGACCGGTTTGGTGTTCCACCGGCTCGCCGTTACGATCCACATATTTACCGTTGCTTTCCATGTTGCCTTGTTGAAAATAGGCGGCAAAGCGGTGCATGTACTGGTCGTAGGGCAAAATGGCCTCGGTTTCGGCGCCGAAAAAGTTGTTGTACCAAATGCCGAAAAGTGCCAGAGTCACAGGTATATTTTTATCGAATTCGGTATGGCGGAAATGATTGTCCATGGCATGGGCGCCCTCTAAAAGCTGAATGAAGTTTTCAAAACCAATCCCCAAAACAATGGAAAGTCCGATGGCCGACCAGAGCGAATAACGGCCACCTACCCAATCCCAAAACCGGAACATATTTTTGGTGTCGATGCCAAATTTCGCCACTTCTTTTTCGTTGGTGGAAACAGCCACAAAGTGGTTTTTTACAAATCCCTCATCTTTTGCAGCCTTCAGAAACCAGTCACGAGCTGTGTTGGCGTTGGTCATGGTTTCCTGGGTGGTGAATGTTTTTGAAGCTACAATAAAAAGCGTGGTTTCAGGGTTCACTTTTTTAAGCGTTTCTGCAATGTGCGTGCCGTCCACGTTCGATACAAAATGCAGGTTGAGGTGATTTTTGTAAGGTTTTAGCGCTTCGGTAACCATCAACGGTCCAAGATCGGAACCACCGATACCAATGTTCACCACATCGGTAATAGTTTTGCCCGTAAAACCTTTCCACTGGCCCGAAATTACCTTTTCAGAAAAAGTTTTCATCTGGTCGAGGACAGCGTTCACTTCGGGCATAACATTTTGGCCATCAACAAAAATGGGATCATTGCTGCGGTTTCGTAAAGCCACATGCAGCACTGCACGGTTTTCGGTGGCGTTAATTTTTTCACCTGAAAACATGCCTTCAACGGCTGCTTTCATTTTGCATTCCGCGGCAAGTTCAACAAGCAACTCACGCGCTTTGTCATCAACTATATTTTTCGAGAAATCCACAAAAATATCTTCAAACATCAGTGAATAACTATGAAAACGGTTGGAATCTTTTTCAAAAATTTCTTTCATGTGAGTGCCTTCAAAACTAAAATAGTGGTCTTCCAGTTTTTCCCAGGCTGCGGTTGTCATCGGATTTATTTTTGGCAACATATATTTATTTTTTTATGGTTTCGTAAATTAATTCTGTTCAATAAATAACAGTCATAGCATCACTTTGAGCGATACTATGACGAATATGTTGCAAAGATAATTTTTTGCAAAGATTCCGTGTTACCTTGAAAATAAGCTTAATCAATTTTTAAGCTTCCTGCCGTTTAAAATATTCCACTTTCCCTGTAAGTGCAATATCTTTTACTTTTTCGATGAGTGCCATTCGTTGTTCTTCGGAATATTTGGAAAAAGAACGTGCCAGTGCAATCTTCTCGTTCATAAATGTGGCATTTTCGCATCCGGCAATTAATACCGAAACAGGCAGCGACCACACAAAATACATGGCTTCTTTAATGCTCAAATAATTGGGAATGACAGGATCATCATTCGTCCAGTTAGCCTGCTCTTTTTTGGCAAAGAACCGCCCGTCGGCCAACGATTTCATAGCCATAATTCCCAGGTTACGATCGAGTGCTTTCGGCATTACATTTTCGGTAAAACTGAAATAAGACGGATCAAGAACATTTACCGGCATTAGAACACCATCAAACAGATCACTTTTTTCAGTTTGTTCCAGCATACGGGCATGTGCATACGGATTTTGGTGGCCGGTAAAACCAATGTATTTGATTTTTTCCTGTTCTTTTGCTTTTAACAATACTTCCAGCACTCCGTTTGAAATACGGTCGTCCACATCCTGCGGGGTGCGAATGGAATGTACCTGGTATAAATCTATCTGATCGACTTTTAATCGCCGAAGCGAACCTTCCAGGTGTTCCTGCACTGTTTTGGCATCGGGGCCGGTGGTTTTGGTCATCAAAAAAATCAAATCGCGGTACTTCGGTGTCAGGTACTTTCCGTATCGTTCTTCACTTACACCTTTTGAGTAACTTTCGGCGGTATCGAAAAACCGCACACCACCTTCCAGCGAAGCTTCAATTACTTCCTGTGCATCGCGTTCAGTCGTCCAGCCAACGTGGTAACCTCCCGTGCCAAGCATGGTAACGTACTCGCCTGTCCGGCCAAATTTTCTTTTGGGAAGGACTTCACCCAGCCGGTCATTTTCTGAATTTTTCCCAAAAGCGGCACTGCTAACGGATAAACCTGCGGTTAATCCTGCCAGTGATTTTAAAAATGTTCTGCGGTCTGCCATAATATTAGTTTTTTATTAATTAGAATTATATACTATGATTCCGATATTTTGTTCATCTATTCAAGGTAATTCCAATTTGATTTTTAATATTTTTGTCTGGAAAGCTAAGATTCTGCTTGCAGAATTATAAAATCATAACAATGTACACATTTTTTTTCAGGTTTATTTTCATTATCCTTTTTGCTTTAAATGGAGTAATATCAGCACAAACAGGATTAAACCAGGATTCGACGAAAATTTTTATTGGTTCGGGGCAAAATCAGATTATAATTCCTATTCTCGATTCGATATCATCTAAAAATCCTCAAATTGAAGTGTTTTCGGCAGATGCCAACTTGTTGGAAGTATTGAATACCGATTACGTTTCCGGGCAAACCTTCGTTCTTGTGAATGTTGAAGAAAAAGGAATTACCGGGATTGTTAACCTTACAGTAAAGCTGCAATATGAAGAAGTATCTGATTCAATTGATTACATGGTGCGAATTGATCCCTACCATAATCCAGGTATGCTTTTTCAGATTCACGATATTGTATTTTGGCAGGAAGCCATTCCCCTGACAAACGAACCGGTTTACGAAAAAATCATTCAAACTTCAGCAGGACCTTACAATCAACTCAATTACAGCGAAATTCCCCTGACGGTAAATATGGATTGCACTGGCGCTTCCTGCACCGGACACGATTTTTTTACCTCTTTGTATAAAGGGTACCTGATTCCACCTGCCAGTGGTACCTATCATTTTTATATGCGTTCACAGGACAGGCATACCCTTTGGTTGAGCCCGAATGAAAATTTCTCAAATGCTCAAAAAATTGTCGCCCGAAGCTCAAATCATGGCAATGCGGGCACTGAAATCGGGAACCAGACAACCAAATCGGCACCAGTAGAACTGGAAGCCGGGAAAGTTTATGCATTTTATGCCACACAGTGGATTATTCATACCACCATTGGAGGCATTTTATGGGATGGCCCCGGTATTAATATGGGTTACATTCCCGGAGAACATACCATGCCGGTTTATGATGTAACCAAACCCACTCCACCTGCCAATCTCATTCTATCCTGGCGTTCATCTTTCGGTTTTTTGATGAATTGGAGTCCTTCTTCAGACAACAACAAGGTATCAGGATACAATATGTACCTGAACGGATACCGGATTAATGAAGAACTCATTAAAGAAAAAACATACAGGGTTGAAAATCTTACAGCCGAAACAAGCTGGCAGATTGTTGTTACAGCAGTGGATTATTCCGGAAATGAGTCCTTTATCAGTGAAATACTTGAATTGGAAACCCATAAAGCAGACAACCAACCACCTGCGCCACCCCAAAATTTAGAGGTACTGCAGGCAACCGGTCTGGCTTTGAAACTCGAATGGAGCGGAGCAACCGATAACGAAACCGAGGTAATTGGTTACAATTTTTATATTGACGATGTACTTTACAATACTTCTGATTATATTTTTGAAAACAAAATTGTGATTCACAATTTACTCCCCGAAACTGTATATTCCATATCCATTGAGGCCATTGATGCCGGCTTGAACGTTTCTGACAAGAGTGAAATATTCAGCGTTTCCACCGCAGAATTCGACCCAACCGGGCCCAATCTTGGTGAACGGATAGGGAAGGTAGTGGTTCACAATAAAAACACATCGTGGAACGAAGGAATCGGATTGAACGGCCCTTACGAAAACGGCGACATGGTAAACAAACCGGAAGTCAGGCAATTGGTTAAGGATTTTCAGGCAGGAGCAGTCAGGTGGGGCGCCATTTCTGCCAACTCAAAATCATTCCAGGGTTCGGTAGGGCCTGGCAAAGCAAATACTTACGGCAAAATGATGAACCTTGCCAATGAAATTGGCGCCTGGTTTGCCCTGACAGTTGGGGTTAAAAACGGTCTGGATTACCGCACCGATCCGAATACCTTTTTATACCTTCTGGAATACCTTGCAGGAGATGCTAACACCGCCTGGGGAACAGTCCGCACTTCCGAAGGATTTGCCGAGCCTCTTTTGCAACAAGGCAAAGGTATCCTGCTGGAATTTGGAAATGAAGTTTGGGGTGCAGCGGTACACGATGCTGAAATCGGTTCCGATTATGCCAAATATGCCAAGTGGGTCAGAGATATGACGGAAGTTGTCAGATCTTCACCTTACTATGATCCGGAAAAAATTATTATGGTGTACAGTGGAAGATACCCTCACCCCGACAACAGTTACGGTGTAAATACAAAAGTATTGACGGGCGACAAAGGTCATGCCGAATGTTTGGGTGTTTCAGGATACATGGGTGGTAATCTCAGTTACGATCCTGAAATTCCGAAAGGCGAGTCGGAACTCGATTACTACAAAAACAGTCTGGAAATGTCAAGAAAGAACATCGAAGGTTTTGTGCTGACCATGAAAGAGATGCTGAGTTTGACCGGCACACTGAAAACATTCTATCTGTACGAATCGAACATGACCACCACTTCATACAACGGGAGGTTCGGACAAGCCATTGTTTTAACTGATTACCTGGCCAATTCCATGAATTACGGAACTATTTTACCCAGTATTTTTCACCTTACCGGTGGTCAGTGGAGAATTACCCAGCCGGCAGAAAACTACAAACAACTGCCGCTTTACCATACCGGTAAATACTTTAACCGGTTTTGCAAGGGACACATTCTGGGGTCTGAGTTTATATCGAACAACAAAATCACAGATTCCAATAACAAAATTATTAATTACGACGCAGTTGGAGTTTATGCCTACAATTCGGGAGAACAATTCAGTATCTTGATGATGAACCGTGACTTTGAAAACGATTTTACCATTCAACTGGAATTGCCTGCCGGTTTTGATTTTTCTGAAAATGCCACTGTTTATACCATTTGGCAGGAGGATTTCAGTTCGTTTGAAACAAATATCGATTCAACGGAAGTAACGCTTTCCGATGATTTGCTTATTCGTGTTCCAAAACATGCCATGGTTATTGTCTCCATAGAGGGCGAAGACCCCGGTTATGAACAACTTCCGTTGGGTTACTACGACCGTGTTCGACCTGAAAGCCTGAATGTAACTTCCACCCGGAATTTTATTATCGATGCAAACCTTGAAACAGATATTATTCGTACTGAAATTTTGCCTTCAAACGCTTTCAGCACTGTTGCCATTCTCGATGTAACTGAAAATACTACGGAGAGTATTCTAACTCCGCTTTCGGGGGGAAGGCTTCACATCAAGGCTTCGGGAATTTGCGGCGATGAAGGGTACATTAAAATTCATGCGTATGCGGCAGATAATCATGCCCTGAGCGATACGGTTACCGTGCTGGTCACCAATCAGGGAACCGATTGCCCCTCAACAAGCGCCAAATTGGTTGATATAAATGGTCAGCCGCTGTTTTATCCCAATCCGGCAACCGAAAAGATATACTTCAGCAAAAGTCTGGACAGCATATCGCTGATAGAAATTTTTGACTACCAGGGAAAAAAGGTTTTTCAAACCGATTTGAGGGGCGGGCATGAGATTTCGGTGGAAAAATTCCAATCTGGATTCTACGTAATTGGTTTGATAAAACCCGATGGAACTTATTTAACGGGAAAGATGCAGAAAAATTAATTGATATATTTACAAAATTTAAACGATGAAAAAATCAATCTTATTATTTTCAATAACCCTTTTGCTTTCGTTTGCTCTTTCAGCCCAAACCAAATCCATTCAAAAATCGCCTGTTTTGGCAGAAGCTTCGCCTGAAAGTGTTGGGATTTCCCCCGAACGTCTGGCCCGAATTGACCAAATGTGTGATGAGGCAGTTGCTCAAGGGCAGGTGCCTGGAATTGTTTCGCTGGTGGCACGCGATGGTAAAATTGTGCACTGGAAAGCATACGGAATGGCCGAAAATGAAAAAAACCGCCAGCTTAAACGCGACGATATTTTTCGTATTGCTTCTCAATCAAAAGCCATCACATCAACGGCAGTAATGATGCTTTGGGAAGAAGGTAAATTTCAACTGGATGATCCCATTTCAAAATTTATCCCGGAATTTAAAAATCCGCAGGTATTAAGCAGGTTCAAATACAACGATACAACATGGACCGGAATTGCTGCCAACAAAGAAATTACCATAAGGCATTTGTTAACACACACTTCCGGCATTGGTTACGGATTGATCGATGGTGATGAACGCATGCAGATGATTTATCAAAAGGCTGGAATTACCGACTTGTTTACCACCGAAAAAATCACCATTGGAGAGAGTGTAAAAAAACTGGCTAAACTTCCCCTTCACCATCACCCGGGTGAGAAATATACTTACAGCGAAGGGCTGGATGTGCTTGGGTACTTCATTGAAGTAGTTTCGGGAATGCCGTTCGATGAATTCCTGAAAACCCGCATTTTCGATCCGCTGGGAATGAATGACACCCGGTTTTACTTTCCCGAAGCAAAAGTTGACCGGCTGGTTGCCGTTCAGCACAAAATAAACGGAGAATGGGTAAAATACCCGGTTACCTTTTACGATACCAATTACCCGGTAAAAGGTGCAAAATCCTTTTTCTCAGGTGGCGCAGGGCTTTCGAGCACGGCAAAAGATTATGCCACATTCCTGCAAATGTACCTGAATGGCGGAGAATACAACGGAGTACGCTTATTAAGCAGGACAACTGTAAGAAGTATTATGGGAAATCAGACCGGTGAATTATTTGGGGGAATTGAAAAACACTACGGCCTGGCTTTCGGTGTGGTTACTCCTGAAGGGCAGGATAAAGGTGGAATTGGCAGTGAAGGCACATTTGACTGGGGCGGCTATTTTAACACTCAGTATTTTGCCGACCCCGAAGAAAATGTAATCGGAATAATTATGAAACAAACCCAGGGACCCACAAACGATCAGACTGGCTGGAAATTCAGACAACTTGTTTTTCAAACTATTGATGACTAAAATATTAAAAATGAACAAAGTAAAAGAACTCGCAAAAATGATTGACCACTCTATTCTTCATCCGACCATGACTGATGAAGATTTGCGCAGGGAATGCGATGTGGCTAAAAAGTATGATGTAGCATCGGTTTGTGTTAAACCTTATGCCGTAAAAAAAGCCGTTGAACTGCTCAAAGGTTCGGATGTACTGGTAGGTTGTGTAATCGGTTTCCCGGCAGGGAATTCATCCATAGAAGTAAAGGTATTCGAAACCGAAGTAGCCTGCAACGACGGCGCTGTGGAGATTGATATGGTGATTAATATTGGCAAAGCACTACAGGGTGACTGGGATTACATCGAAAATGAAATTGGTGCAGTTACACAAAAATGCCATGAAAACAGTGCCATCGTAAAAGTAATTTTCGAAACCGATTATGTGACCCAAAAAGAGGACATTGTCAAACTGTGCGAAATCTGTACAAAAGTGGGTGCCGATTATGTGAAAACATCCTCGGGATTTGGTTTCGTAAAAGGCGACGACGGAAAATATTCCTATCAGGGAGCAACAGTCCCCAATCTGAAACTGATGAAAGCCAGCGTAGGGCCAAAAATTAAGGTAAAAGCAGCCGGCGGGGTGCGCGCGCTTGACGGATTACTCGCTGTGAAGGAAGCCGGATGTTCCCGCTGCGGAGCCACTGCCACAATTACCATGTTGGAAGAAGCAAAAAAACGGTTTGGAAATTAATTACCAAACAATCCGGGTGACATAACTACTTCAATCATAAAATTTTAACATGAGATAAACTCGTGCTGGAAAAGTTTTTACCGGGAGGAAACAACAAGTTTTTTAACCACAACCTTATTTTCGGTGGTTTTTACCCGAACAAAATATATTCCGTTGGGAATTTCATCAAGTGATAAAAGATATTTCGGAGTTCCAAAATCAATTTTGCGAGAAATAACCTCTTTGCCGGCAATATCAATTAACCTGATTTCATTGATTTCACCGGTATTCATTTCAAGGGTAATTCGTCCGGTTTCGGTTGGATTTGGGTAGATTTTCAGCTCGAAACGATTTTCCTGTGTTAATGCGGGCTGGTCCTGTTGCAAAAACAAATTTCCCGGATTGCCTGAAAATCCGGTAAAAGTGATTACAAAAAATAACATTAAAAGTATTAATCGTTTCATAGCTGGAAATTTACAATTTATAAGTCTATCAAGCAAATTTTATGCCTTTTATTTGAGAAGCCACTCTGCAGCCAATTGTAAATCCTCTGGCGTATCAATACCAATACTTTGAAAACTGGTTTCTGCTGTTTTTATGCGGTATCCGTTTTCAAGCCATCTTAATTGTTCCAACGCCTCGGCCCGTTCGAGTTTCCCAGGATCAAGCCGCGTAATTTCCTGAAGAACATCATTTCTATAAGCATACATGCCAATGTGAGCCCAGAATTTATTGGCCAGCAACCAACTGTTTTCTTTTTCGCCACGGATATATGGAATAGAAAACCGGCTGAAATACAATGCATTTTGATCGTTGTCTAGAACTACTTTGGGCCGGTTCGGGTTAAAAAGTTCTTCTGTTGAATCAATGGCTTTTACAAGGGTAGCTATTTCAGTTTTTCCGTTGAAACACGCCATCAGTTGCCGGATTTGTTCAGCTTTTATAAACGGTTCATCGCCTTGAACATTAATGACGACATCAAATTCAACTTCATTTTTCAACAGCCTGGCCGCCTCGGCACAACGGTCGGTACCGCTTCGGTGAGAAGAATCGGTATAAACTGCTTTCCCGCCAAAAGCTTCAACTGCATTAAAAATCCGGTCATCGTCTGTAGCCACCCAAACATGGTCAAGTGCCTGCTTCACATTTTCATAAACCCATTGTACTAAAGGCTTTCCACCCAGCAAGGCCAAAGGTTTTCCCGGGAATCGGGTGGATTGGAAACGGGCAGGTATTAGTGCAATAAACCTCATTTTTATATTTTAAAATTTTTGCGTGCCAAAGATAACGATTATAAATACCAGATACCGAAATTGGTTCAGAATATTGACAATCAGCCAACAGAAAAAACAAAAAAAGGTTAATTGAAATCTGTTGGGGAATATTGCCGGCGAAAAATTGTAAATTTGTGCCTTTATTGAATTACAATTGACAATGGATATTCAGGATATAAAACAAAGGTTTGAAATAATTGGAAACTCACCCGGCCTGCACAGGGCTATTGAAGTAGCGGTTCAGGTTGCCCCAACCGACCTTTCTGTTTTAATTTCAGGAGAAAGCGGAACAGGAAAAGAAGTATTTCCACAAATTATTCACCAGTTTTCGAGCCGTAAACATGGAAAGTACATTGCAGTGAACTGTGGCGCCATTCCTGAAGGAACCATCGACTCTGAATTGTTCGGGCATGAAAAGGGGTCTTTTACCGGTGCACTCTCCGACCGCAAAGGTTATTTTCAGGAAGCTGATGAAGGCACTATTTTCCTGGATGAAGTGGGTGAATTGCCGCTCTCTACCCAGGTGCGTCTTTTGCGTGTGCTTGAATCCGGTGAATTCATACGGGTAGGTTCATCAAAGGTAATAAAAACCAATGTGCGGGTAATTGCGGCAACCAATATAGATATTACCAGGGCAATAGAAGAAGGAAAATTCAGAGAAGATTTGTATTACCGGTTAAATACGGTTCCCATAGTTGTTTTACCGTTGCGTAAAAGGCCAGAAGATATTCACCTCCTCTTCAGAAAATTTGCCCGTGATTTTGCCGAAAAATACAGGATGCCCCCGATACGGCTCGAAGAAGAAGCGCGCATTATGCTGGAAAATTACAGGTGGCCAGGTAACGTCAGACAACTAAAAAATATTACGGAACAAATTTCAATAATTGAACAAAACCGCGACATAACAGCCGATGTGCTGCAAAGGTATCTGCCACCGCATTCATCTAAAAACCTGCCTGCTCTTTTTTCCAAAACCGAAGAAAAAAGTTTTTCGAATGAACGCGAGATTCTTTACAAAATCCTGTTTGATATGAAACGGGATATGAATGATCTGAAAAAACTCGTCCTCGACATTGTGGAAAATAAAGAAGCACCCATTTCCGGCGATCAGGCGCAGATTATTCGTAATCTTTACGATTCGGAAGATATTAATCTTTCGCAGCGCGAACATTCGTCGAAACCAATACACATTCCGTCAATCGATAAAAACAATATTCAGGATACCGAAGAAGTGATAGAGGAATCTTTATCGCTGGAAGACAAAGAGATAGAGCTGATTAAAAAAGCGCTGGAAAAATATAACGGAAAAAGAAAATATGCCGCAGAGGAATTGGGAATTTCGGAACGGACACTTTACCGGAAAATTAAAGAGCACAACATAAAAGGTTGAAAAATGCAAAAAAAGTTTGTTTTATTTTTTATCATCACCATTCTGTTTGCAGGCATTACCAATTCATGCAGAATTTCATATTCGTTTACAGGGGCAAATATTTCTCCTGCCGTAAAAACCTTTTCTGTTTACTATTTTCCGAACCGGGCAAGACTGGTAAATCCCACACTCAGCCAGTCGTTTACCGAAGCCTTGCGCGAAAAACTGCAACGACAAACCCCGCTGAATGAATTGGCGGAGGACGGTGATTTGATTTTTGAAGGACAAATTACAGGCTACGAAGTACGTCCCATGTCTATTCAAAAAGAAGACATGGCCGCACTGAACCGCTTAACAGTTTCTGTGAGAGTGAAATACACCAACAACATTGATCCGGACCAAAGCATAGAACAAACATTTTCGGCATTCGAAGATTTTGATGCTGCAAGTTCGCTCAGCGCTGTAGAGGATGGTTTGGTACCCGAAATTATAACAAAACTTACTGAAGATATATTTAACGCAACACTGGCAAACTGGTAACCATGCAAAAAGAAACATTTTACAACTTAATTGAAAATCCGGAATTACTTGATGCAGAAACACTGCCGGAATTGAAAAAATTAACGGATGAACACCCCTCCTTCCAGGCAGCCTGGTTACTCTATTTAAAAAATCTTCAAATTACCGGTCACCCTGATTTGGATTCAGAACTAAAAAAAGTCGCGCCACTGGTTGCCGACAGAAAACAATTGAACAGGATTTTAAATTCTGATAGTGAAAAAAGTACCGGGAATTGGGTTTTTGAACAACAATTGGCAACACCTTCCGAATACATTATGGAAAATTCCGGAGAAAACCTTTCGGGCAACAACTTAATAGACAAATTTCTTTCGGGGCAGCCAGGGCCAATAAAACGAGGGAAAATTCAATCTGAAGATATAACAGAAAAGTTTGATAATGAAATAGTTGAAAAATCAGTTAGCGAAAGTGACGAACTGGTTACCGAAACACTGGCCATGCTTTATTTCGAACAAAAAAAATACGATAAAGCCCTCGAAGCTTTTCAAAAATTAAGCTTGAAATATCCGGAAAAAAGTGTTTACTTTGCAAGCCGAATTGAAGAAATAGAAAAATTAAAAAACATTTAACTGATATACAATGTACACGTTAATTACAGTTTTAATATTTATAGTTTGTGTTTTGCTGATTCTGATAGTACTTGTGCAAAACTCAAAAGGTGGAGGTTTGGCCAGCAACTTCCAGTCATCGAACCAGATTATGGGCGTTCGCAAAACCACCGATTTTCTGGAAAAAGCAACCTGGGTTTTGGCCGGCGCATTGCTCGTACTTTCCATTATGGGTTCTGCTTTTATTCCACGCGAAAGAATGACTCAGGAACAATCGAGGGTTCAGCAACAGATTGAAACCGCGGTAGATCCCACGCAGGTTCCCAATTTCCCCACCACAGTTCCGGAAACCGGTTCAGGAGATGAAATTCCTCCGATGCCTTCTGAAGAAGACAACAACTAATTTTAAAAACATAAATGCTTATGAAAAGCCATCTGCCGGAAAGCAGGTGGCTTTTTTCGTTTATCTTATTTATCTTCTCTTTTTTTGGGATGGAAATAATAGGAAAAACCAAAACGAATATCATTGTTATCACTGGGAAAAATTACAGTCCTTCCTGGATAATTATTTGTTCCCTCATCAGAAAGTTTACGATAGGTAAACCACGAAAATATTGAAAAATTGGGTGTGATATTATAGGAAAGTTTAGGCCCGAACATATAAAATGAAACCAATTTTTCAGGATCAAAATTGGATTTTATTGAAGCATTTAAACTAACGAGGCCTTTAAAAGAAATACCAAAATTCTTGTGGTTAACCAGATAACCTTCCATTACCGGGGAAACATATAGTTCGTGATAGCGGGGGTTTCCGGCGATATCCAAAGCTCTGCCTCCACTGTATTCAATTTCAGCACCCAAAGCAATATGGCGGAAAAGAAAATACTGCCTATTTAAAGAATAATCAAATCTGGTTAATTTATTTTCACCGTGAGATCTCATTTTAACCCAATATCCTGATCCTCCAATACTCCACGAATTTTTTTCGGGTTGGGCGCTAACTGAACTGATAAAACAGAAAATAATGAATGATAATAATGCAAATTTTTGTTTCATGACTTAAATTTTAGATTTAAAAAACAGATAATAAAAGTAGTCGGGTTTAAAAAATTTTCTTAAAAACAGATTAAGTTGCGCACATAAAACCTGGTCATATTTAACATTAATGTATTCAAAAGTAAAGTCCTTCATTTATCTATTTTCCGACTTATGTCAGAAGTGTTGATCTTTTAAAGCTTTTTAGAGAAACTTTACTTTTTAAAACGAATCATTTTTTTGGAGAGGGCCCACCTATATTTCCGTCTGATTCCGAATACTACTTGTTTTTCTGCAGCACCAGTTCATCGTATTCTTTTCCATCTACAAACGCTTCAATAATTACCGGGCCACTGGCCGAAAAAGCTTCTGCAAGAATTTTTATGTAACTTTTATAATCTTTTGCCTGGTAAACAGGCACGCCAAAATAATGGGATGAAGGCTTTTCAGGTTGCACGGGAAGTGAAGTCCCGTAGTTGCTTTGGTATTTCTGTTTCTTTTGTTTTATTCGAATGAGGGATAAACTATCATCAACCACTACCACAAAAACAACGTTTAAACCCAGTTGCCGGGCAGTGGCCATTTCGCCGGCCATCATCCGGAAACCGCCGTCACCGGTGAGGCAGGCAACTGGCAATTCAGGGCGGCAGTGTTTAGCGGCAATGGCAGCGGGAATGCCAAAACCCATAGACGACCAGCCGTTGGTCATCAAAAGTTTTTCGGGCGAAGGTGTTTTCCACATTTGGCCGGCCAGATGCAGGTGAGCACCCACATCAAGCGTTAAAATTCCGTTTTCGGGCAGTGCTTCCCGTAAACCGCTCACCACGGCAAGCGGACCAAAACTTCCTTCTGGCGGCTCCAGCAGACGAAACATTTCCAGTTTGCGTGCCTCAATCGTTTTCCGGTTCCAGCTCTTTGGCGGGCAATCAACTTTCAACAGTTCGTTTACGGAAAATTGTAATTCGCCCAAAACGTCAGTTACATCAGGAATCACATCGCGATCCACATCGGCAGGGCGGTTACAAAAATGGAGCAAAGGAACGCGGAGCATCCAATCTTCGTAATTGAATTCCACCGGATCGTAACCGATTCCAATAACCAAATCGGCCTCCGAATAGGTTTGTGCCACGTGATTCGACAACGCATGAAACAGCACACCAGCATACAACGGGTGGTTTTCAGAAAACATTCCTTTGGCCATGGGAGTAAGAACAACGGGCAAACAAAACTTCTCTGCCAGATTTAAAATGAGGGTTTGAATTCCTGCCCGAACTGCAGTCAAACCAACTGCAAGCAAAGGTTTTCGGGCGTTTTTAAAGCGTCGTTTTGCAAATTCCATTAATTCTGAAGGCGCCTCAAAAACAGGTTCTTTTTCAAACCGGAGAAAAGGTTCATCGGAATGACCAGCCAACTGATTTCCAATTCCTGCAGGCACACCAATATGAACAGGACCGGGCAATTCTTCAATTGCAATGCCGGATGCTTTCAACAAAACTTCGACCACATTGTCTTTATCAATGCGGGTTGTCCATTTTGTAAGCGGTTGAAAAAGCGTCTGGTGGTCGATGTTCATTTGTACAGTTCTGTGCCTTAAATGCGCAGGCATTTCATCTGTAAAAACAAGTGCCGGCATGCGGTCGAGCAAAGCACATCCCACGCCGGTGGCCAGGTTGGTGGCACCCGGGCCAAAAGTACCGAAGCAGGCCCCCGGAACACCAGTTAACCTACCGCAAACAGCCGCCATAAATGCAGCAGATGATTCGTGTCCGGTCAATACAAATTCAATTCCTTCCTCTTGCCTGATTGCCTCGATGTAATCAATCATATTCCCGCTGGGAACTCCAAAAACAAATTTTACTCCGATTTCTTTCAGCGTGTGGGCAAATTCACGGGCTACTGTATTCATGAAAACCAGGATTAAAGATTTTCCGGCAATTTAAGGAATAATGACCGGAATATATATGGCTATGCTCAGATTCAGTCCTTTTGAATCATTTTCATCATGTCGTCCAAATCCACATCGGGTCGGGTAATCTGGTAATGGGCTTGTTTGTAAAATTTATTACGTTTTCTGAGGGTTTCATCGATAAAGGCCACCAACTCTTCTTTCGATTTTCCTTTGATGAGCGGGCGTTCGGTTTTTGATTTCAGCAGCCTGCCGGCCAGAATTTTCGGGTCTATATTCATGTAAATGGTTTTGCCGGTTCGGTTCATTAAATCTATATTATCGAAAAAGCAGGGGGCTCCTCCGCCGGTGGCAATAACCACATCGGAAAATGCTGAAAGTTCCTCCAAAGCCTTTCGCTCTTTTTTGCGAAATTCAGCTTCACCATCTTCAGCAAAAATCTGTGGAACAGATTTGCAATTGCGTTTTTCAATGTAATGATCCATATCGATAAACTGAAGCCCGGCATACTTTGCAAGTTTGCGTCCCAGAGTCGATTTTCCACACCCCATATATCCTATCAGGTAAATTCTCATCATTCAGCAAAAATAACAGGCAAAACGAAAAAGACAAATTCCGGTATCAAAACAATGACATTTGATTCGGGTCTTCCTCTTTCCCGGGTCTTTTCACCTCAAAAGGAATGTCGTCGAAGCTATCTTTTGGTTTTTCGGTTTCTTCAATCTCCTCATCTTCAGGTTTATCATGTTCATCTTTTACAACCGGTTCAACCTCTTTTATATTTTCTATGCTGTAATTGGAAAGCCGCTTACCCTTTGCTTTCCACGATTTAACTCCGATAAATTCCGCCACCTCAATAATTTCATTTTCCCGTTCGGCATGTTTCCCGCCAAATTCAATTTCAAGGCGTGGATAACGCACCCAGGTAATGCTAACCAATTTGTTTTCGGCATTTTCACCAATAAACCGAATGCGTTTGCCTTCTACCTCGTCAATTTCAAATCGTTTCACGTAGTAAAACTCTTGTTCAGCATCGTAATAAACCGCTGAAAGAATTTTCCCGGGGTCGAATTTTTCTATGGTTAGAATACCGGGGTCGAAATGATTGCTGAGGTCGAAATTGTACAACTCGTATTCGCCATTTTTGTAAATAACAAGAATATTATCGTCGCCCAGGAATTCGCCGAGGTATTTCCCACGACTGTCCGCATTTAGGCGAAGTACGTCCTGGTCGAACCAGATTTTACGCCCGCCAAGGGTTGAAACGCCTTTTTCCTTGAGTGAGATTTTATGCACTTCATGTTTGGTCAGAATGTTCCCCATAGATTGCCGGCCTTTTATAGCCAGCTCGCCCATGTCCGCTTCTAAAGTCAGCTTTTTGATGCGGGGCTTTGGTTTCAGCAGAATTTTCAGCGTTTCGGCCTCGCCATTCGGATTGGCAGAAAAATAGGTAATGCGCGAACCTGGAGTTCCTTTGGTGACATCATATTCTTTGTCGCGGGTAACACCGGTAACCGGGAACCGTTTCATATACGAATATCCGGTTTTGCCATCGCGATAAACAACGTTGTAAATGGTTCGTTTGTCGTTTCGTTTAAAAACGGCCAGGTAGAGCGGATTTTTGCCGATGAATGCTTTTTCGGAAACTTTGGTAACAAAATAGGTTCCATCGCGCCTGAAAACAATAATGTCGTCAATGTCAGAACAATCGCAAATGTATTCGGCTTTTTTCAGGCCAATACCCATAAAACCCTCCTTGCGGTCAACATACAGTTTTTCGTTTTTTACCACCACTTTAGCTGCCACAATATTTTCGAAGCTCCTTATTTCTGTTTTCCGTTCGCGGCCATTGCCATATTTATCTTTTAAATGCTTGAACCACTGGATGGTGTACGGCACTATATTATCTATATTATTCTGAACCTCTTCAATTTCATCTTCAATGGCGAGAATATTTTCATTGGCCTTGTCGGTGTTGAATTTCAGAATTCTTGCCATTCGGATTTCCATCAATTTGAGAATATCCTCACGGTTAATTTCCCTTTTGAATTTCGGTTTCCAGGGGTCCAGGCGCTTATCAATGTGTGCCACCGCCTGATCCATATTTTCCGAGTCTTCAAATTTCTTGTCTTTGTATATTCGTTCCTCGATAAATATTTTTTCCAGCGAAGCAAAATGCCAGGCTTCTTCCAGCTCCGACTTTCGAATTTCGAGTTCCAGTTTAAGCAATTGAAGCGTACTGTCAGTCGATCGTTTAAGGATTTCCTTTACGCCAATAAAGTGAGGTTTGTCATCGTGAATAATACATGCGTTTGGCGAAATAGAAACTTCGCAATCGGTAAAAGCATAAAGCGCATCAATAGTTTTATCGGATGAAACACCAGGCGCCAGATGCACCAGAATCTCTACATTTTGAGCGGTATTGTCGTCAATTTTTTTGATTTTGATTTTTCCCTTATCGTTCGCTTTTATGATGGATTCGATAAGGGTGGTTGTGGTTTTTCCGTAGGGAATTTCATTAATAACCAGCGTTTTATTGTCTTGTTTCTCAATTTTTGCCCTTACCTTCACTGCACCGCCACGAAGCCCGTCGTTGTATTTGCTGCAGTCAGCCATTCCGCCTGTGGGAAAATCGGGCAACAGTTCAAATTCTTCTTCTTTTAAATATGCGATGGAAGCATCGATCAATTCGTTAAAATTGTGCGGAAAGATTTTTGAGGCCAGCCCTACGGCAATTCCGTCAACTCCCTGGGCCAAAAGAAGTGGAAATTTTGCAGGCAGGGTAACAGGTTCTTTCTTCCGTCCGTCGTAGGACAATTTCCATTCGGTGGTTTTGGCGTTAAAAAGCACCTCCAACCCAAATTTTGATAAACGTGCTTCGATGTAACGTGGGGCGGCTGCACCATCGCCGGTAAGCATATTTCCCCAGTTTCCCTGGGTATCAATCAACAATTCCTTTTGTCCCAGTCCAACAATGGCATCGCCAATGGAAGCATCGCCATGCGGGTGATACTGCATGGTTTGCCCTATAATGTTGGCTACTTTGTTGTAACGGCCATCGTCCATTTCACGCATGGCATGCATTATGCGTCGCTGAACCGGTTTCAGCCCGTCGTTTACGTACGGAACGGCACGTTCTAAAATTACATACGAAGCATAATCGAGAAACCAGTTGCGGTACATTCCCGGCAAATAAATAATTTCTTCCTTTATGCCTTCCGAACCTTTGTCTGGTTGTTCTTCCGTATTTTCGCTATTTAAATTCTCTTCTGACATTCTGCTATATTGTGCTTTCTATCTTTTTCGGATTTTGTCTTGAATCCCAGATTCTTAATACAACTATTTCCTCTGTGATTTCATAAATTAAAAAGTAACTACGTACTATTTTTATTCTGATGTTCTTTTTGTTGGTTGGTTTTCCAATAAACGGATATTTTACAATTAATTTAAGCGCTTCACGAAACAGTTTATCGAGTTTTTTGCTGTAATTGACCGATTTATTTTTTTCTTTCCAATAAGCCAGAACTTCTTATCTGTCATTTTGAGCCTGAAAAACCCAAACTATTCTCCGAGCCATGTATCAATTTCTTTATCAGCTTCATCGCTGTTTAAATACTGACCTTTACGATATTGCTCCCTTGCTTCATTAATGGAGTTGGTTTCCTCATCAGTAAAGTGATAAACCCCGGTGTCTGTTTCCTCCTCTTCAACCAACCTGTAAATTTCCTGAAAAAGATATTTGTTCTTCATCCGGGTTATTTTTCCGATTAACCTTTTCTTCAATTCTACGTCAGTCATTACAGAAATTTTTAAACTTTCAAAATACAAATATTACACTTAAAAAGTAACGGCTTTTCGCGATAAATCGTGAATTTAAGCCACCTCATCTTTTTCTACATACAAATTATCAATAATAAAATCCTGCCTGTCAGGTGTGTTTTTCCCCATGTAAAATTCGAGCATTTGCGAAACCGATTCATGTTTTTTCATTAAAATCGGGTCAAGCCGAATATCTTTTCCAATAAAGTTGCCAAACTCATCGGGAGAAATTTCGCCCAACCCTTTAAACCGGGTGATTTCGGGTTTTCCTTTCAGTTTTTTAATGGCTTCCCTACGTTCTTCTTCGGAATAGCAGTAATAGGTTTTTTGTTTGTTCCTAACCCTGAAAAGCGGCGTTTGCAGGATGTAAAGATGCCCTTTGCGAATGAGTTCAGGGAAAAACTGAAGGAAAAAAGTAATGAGCAAAAGACGGATGTGCATTCCGTCCACATCAGCATCGGTTGCAATTATAATTTTACTGTACCGCAAGTCGTCGATGCTGTCTTCAATGTTTAGAGCAGCCTGTAAAAGATTAAATTCTTCGTTTTCGTAAACCACTTTTTTGGTAAGCCCGTAAGTATTCAGCGGTTTTCCCCGCAGGCTGAAAACGGCCTGGGTGTTAACATCGCGCGATTTAGTGATGGAACCACTTGCCGAGTCGCCCTCAGTAATAAAAATGCTCGACTCATCGGCACGTTCATGGTTGCTGTCGAAATGAATGCGGCAGTCACGCAGTTTTTTGTTGTGCAAACTTACTTTTTTAGCCCGTTGTTTGGCCAGCTTTTTAATTCCCGATATGGCTTTACGCTCGCGTTCCGATTCTGATATTCGCCTGTGTAATGCTTCAGCAGTTTCTGGATTTTTATGCAGGTAGTTGTCCAGCTCTTTTTGCAAAAAATTTCCCACATGTGCCCGCACCGAAGGGCCGTTCGGTCCAATATCTTTTGAACCAAGTTTCGTTTTAGTTTGCGATTCAAAAACCGGCTCTTCTACCTTAATGCTTACCGCAGCCACAATTGAGGCGCGGATATCAGACGGATCAAAATCTTTTTTATAAAAATCTCGAATAGTTTTTACATACACTTCGCGAAAAGCCTGAAGGTGTGTTCCTCCCTGTGAGGTGTGCTGCCCGTTAACGAAAGAATAGTAATCCTCTCCGTACCGGTTTCCGTGGGTTATGGCAATTTCAATATCTTCGCCTTTCAGGTGAATGATTGGGTAAATGGGATTGTCATCAATGTTCTCTTCCAGCAGGTCGCGAAGGCCGTTACGGGAATAAAATCTTTCTCCGTTGTATTCGATGGTGAGGCCAGAGTTCAAAAAGGTGTAGTTTTTTATCATATTCACTACATAGTCGCTGATGTAGTGAAAACTGCTGAAAACCTCGGGATCGGGTTCAAATGTTACCAATGTACCGTTGGGTTCGTCAAGTCCGGTTAATTCTTTTTCACCGGCAATAATCCCCTGGCTGAATTCAATCTCTTTTGCTGCACCCTCACGAACAGAGCGAATGGTAAATTTCGATGACAATGCGTTTACTGCCTTAATTCCAACGCCATTTAATCCTACCGATTTTTTAAAAACCTTGGAATCGTATTTTGCACCGGTATTCATTTTGCTGGCTACATCCAAAAGCTTGCCCAGCGGAATCCCCCGGCCAAAATCACGCACAGTAACCTTATCGTCTTCAATTTTGATGGTTATTTTTTTCCCATGCCCCATCATAAACTCATCCACCGAGTTATCCATCACTTCTTTCAATAGTACATAAATGCCATCGTCGGAGGCGGTACCGTCGCCCAACTTACCAATATACATACCGGGCCTTTTCCGTATATGTTCCTGCCAGTCGAGTGTACGTATTGTTCCTTCGTCGTAATTCGGAGTCATATTTTTCCTGAATTTTGGCACAAATATAACCAAAACAGCGCTGTTTTGTGCCGGCAAGATATCACCAAAAACTAACAACATAAAGTTGAAAAGTTTAGCCTGAATTATTAGTGTATAAACCGGTTTAGATAAAAAGTCATTTGAAATTTCAAAAAAAATAGTAAAAAAGCAGATTCATGGTTTCACGGCATCTGCTTTTCCACATTTGAATTAGAAATTCTGCTAAACAGTTCTTTCTATGTTCCAGACAAACGCTCTGACACCTACTTCTTCGTGTATTTTGTCCAGTTTTTCAACGGCATCGAGTAATTTATCTACTTTTTCATCGGGAATTATGGTAAGGGCAGCCGAGTTCATTTCGGGCCAGGTATGCGTGCCCATGCGCGGTTCGCCGGTATTTGTTCCCCTGCCTCTAACTTCGCTAAACCATGTGTAACCTCTTATTTCCAACTTATCGAACATATATTCCACACGTTCGGTATTGGTTTGGTTGAATACTATCATTACTGCTTTCATTTCAATGCTTTTAATTTGTTCCGTTTTCCAGGAAACGAATTTGTTTTACAACATTTTTCTTTTTGTCGCGCTCTCCATGATGTGCCAGCAACCCATACATCACCGGAACAATTACCATGGTAACCAAAGTGGAAAATATAAGTCCTCCAATTACAGTAATCCCCATGGGCCGCCATAATTCAGCGCCTTCGCCGGTGCTAAGTGCAAGAGGCAACATACCCAAGATAGTAGTTGCGGCAGTCATTAATACAGGGCGCAAACGTGATTTTCCGGAAACGGCAATAGCTTCGTACAACTCCAGTCCACGGTCGCGCATAAGGTTGGTAAAGTCGATAAGAACAATACCGTTTTTCACCACAATTCCAATTAACAATACCGCACCAAGTGCAGCAACAAGGCTTAGGGTGGTTCCTGTAATGAAAAGCGCCAAAATAACTCCTGTAAATGCAAACGGAATGGAGAACATAATTACAAAAGGCATGGTAAACGATTCGAACTGGGATGCCATTACAATAAATACAAGAATAAGGCTGATTACCATCAACAATCCCAAATCCATAAACGATTCCTGCTGATCTTCGTAAGCACCGCCCACATTAAGTAAAACTTCCTGTGGAATTTCAAGTCCTTCCAGTTGTGCATTTATCCGGTTAGCCAGTTCACCCAAAGCTATACGATCGGGTTTTGCAGAAATGGTTACAATACGTTCGCGCCTTTTGCGCTCTATATTTGGCGGCGACCAGTATTCCTTTATTTCACCCAGCTCTTTGAGCTTAATACGGCCTCCTGTTGGAGCAACTACAGTAAACTCTTCGAGGTCGGTAATTGAACTTCTGAATTCCTCTTTCAGCCTTACACGAATATCATATTCTTCTCCCTCTTCTTTATACTGCGAGGCAACCATTCCGCTTACACGGTTTCTGATGATGGATGAGACCTGCGAAGTAGTAAGTCCGTGCAGAGCAAGTTTGTCGCGGTCGAGCACAAACTGCAGTTCGGGCTTGTCGGTTTTGCGGCTCACCTGAACATCGATAGCTCCCTCAACAGTTTCAAGCCTTTTCTGAATCTCCCCGGCCAATGCATTGGTCTGGTTAAAATCGTATCCGTAAACTTCAACATCCACGGTGTTGGTTGTTCCACCCATTCCCTGGTTAGAAGTGGACACAGTGAAATTGATCACTTCGGGCAAAGCAGCAATTTCTTCGCGTAATTCAGCAGCAATATCCCAAACTGACCGTTCACGGTCCTCCACATCTGAAAGGCGCATCATAAAATTAATCAGGTTTGAACCGGTAGTTGTAAAAAGAGAAAACATGCCCCCTTCGTCATCTGAACCGGAAGAAGCAGCCATAACCTGCACTTCAGGAAATTTTTCCCGAATTACATTTTCAAGATAACGTGCTGTTTTAATGGTTTCTTCCACCCGCGTACCCGTCTGGAGTTCAATTTCTGCCTGAATACTGCTTTCGTCCGACTCGGGCATAAAATCAGTTTGAATAAATTTCATCATAAAAATAGACCCAATAAAAATGGCCAAGGCGACAAGTAAAGTAAACAGTTTGTGCCTGAGCGCCCAACGCAGGGTGTTTTCGTAAAAATTATCGAGAAAGCCCAACCCTTTTTCAATGGTGTTTTCATAACTCAATGCTCCCGGATTTTTCTTTTTCGGGCGCAACCTCAAAAATTTGGATGCAAGCATTGGTGTAAGCGAAATTGCCGCAAGGGTTGATGTAACAACGGTTATGGTAACAATCCAGCCAAGCTGGTTAAAAATTACACCAGTCATTCCTCCCACCAGTGTCAGCGGGAAAAATACGGCTACTACCACCAGTGTAGTAATAATTACGGCCAGCCACACCTCGTTTGTTGCATAAATGGCGGCTTCGCGCGGAGTGGCCCCGCGTTCAACATGCCGGGTAATATTTTCAAGCACAACAATGGCATCGTCAACCACCATACCAATGGCAATGGAAAGTGAGGTTAATGAAATAACGTTTATGGAACTCCCCGTTACAAACAGATAAAGAAATGCCACAATCAAAGAAATTGGAATGGTAAGGACAATAATAAACGTTGCCCGCCACCTTCCGAGGAAAAACAAAACCACAAGCACAACAAAAAACAGGGCATACAAAAGTGTTTGCGACAAGTTGTTAACCGAACCTTTAATGAATTCCGAAGTATCCATAATCAGGTTAATTTCGACATCAGGGGGAAGTGTTTTTTGCAGTTCTTCGATATTTGCCCGTACTTCGCGTGCTACTTTTACCGTATTGGCTCCCGACTGTTTCATCACAAACATCCGAAGGCCGGTTTGGCCATTTATCTTTTCGTCGAGCGAAAGGTCTTTTATGGAATCGCGCACCACCGCCACATCGCGAATATAAACCGGCTTACCGGCCATATTTCCAACTACCAGGTTTTCTATACGCGAACTTGTTGTAAATTCACCCTGAACCCGCAACTGGTAGTCAATTTTTCCCATTTTTATGTTTCCTGAGGGCAGGTTCATATTTTCTGCGGAAATGGTGCTGCCAATTTGCTCAATAGTAAGATTATAAGCCTCCAGAAGCCTGGGATCGGCATCCACATAAACCACACGCCGCGGCGCACCCATCAGCCCAATGGAACCAATGCCCTCAATACGGTTCAAGGGATTCACAATTTTTTCATCCAGAATTTTTTCCAGACCAGAATAACTTTCCTGGGCCGTAACCGCATAAAACACAATGGGCATCATGCTGGTATTAAACTTGAATATTTGCGGACGTTCTGCTCCTTCGGGTAAAGTATTGATTACAAAATCAATTACATCCCGAATGTCGTTGGTAGCTTCATCGAGATTTGTTTCCCAGTCAAATTCAAGATTAATTACCGAAAGGTTATCGGTTGAAGTTGATGTAATCTCTTTCAAATCATCCACCGAGTTTAGTGCGTCTTCAATGGTTCGTGTAACATTGGTTTCAATATCGCTGGCGTTGGCACCCGGGTAAGTCGTCATTACTGAAATAAACGGCGGGTTCATTTCCGGGTAAAGATCGACAGGAATTTGCACCAGCGAATAAATACCCATTACCACGATTGCCGTAAAAATCATGACCGTGGTAATCGGCTTATTTACTGCATTTTTATAAATACTCATTTTCTTTTCTTTTTAATGAAGAATTTTGGAGGATTTTACTGAATTACTTTAACCGGAACGCCATCGAGCAAGCGGGCCTGGCCACTAATTATAACTTTATCGCCCGGCTCCAGATCATCCGAAAACACTTCAATACTGTCGTCGTACCTTTTTCCGATAGTAACGGCTACTCGTCTGGCAATTCCGTTTTCTTCCACAAAAAGGTAACGATCATTAGATCCCTGCATTTTCAGCACGGCAATACTGGGCATTAAAATAGCCTCCTCTTTGTCGAGATCGAGGGTAACACGTGCAAACATTCCCGGCCTGAGCAGCCTTTCGCTGTTGCTGATTTTCAACTCTGCATGAAATGTACGGTTTGTTGCATCAATGGTAGGATGAATCCTTTCAATTCTGCCTGTAAAATTCCGGTCGGGGTAAATATCCACCTTAATTTTTGTTTCCATTCCGGTTTTTACCTGCGGAAAGTATTTTTCAGAAAGCGGAACCAGTGCTTTTAGCTGGTTTATTTGAACCAGAGACAGAACGGCTGCTTTCCCGGCCTGAGTATTTGGCGCGCCGGAATACATTTCACCCGGTTCAAAATACCTTCCTGAAATTACCCCTGAAAAAGGAGCTAAAAGCTGGGTGTTTTCCTTTAAAAATTCTACGTTCGATTTGGCCACTTCGTATTGAGTTTTCAACTGGTCATATTGCTGCTGGGGCACACTTCCGTATTTGGCCAGTGTATCCAATCGTCTGAAATCAACTTCAAGGTTTTTAAGCTGCACTTCGGCCTGATGCAATTGGGTGCGATCCATCTGCACCAGCAATTTACCTGACGAAACCTGGTCGCCCACTTCAGCAAAAATTCCCTCAATACGCCCCGGAGAAGCCGGAACCAAATGAACTTCTTCGTAGGGCTCAAGTGTTGCCGGGTATTCAACAGAGCGGGCTACGGTTTGCATTTGAAGCTCCATTACCCTAACTACTTCTTTGTTTTCAGCAGAATTATCAGTCTGATTTGCAGATGATTCTTCCTGTTTGGGAGTGCAGGCACTTAAAACGGCAATTGCCAGAATTAATGCGGCATTCAATTTTTTAATCTGTTTCATCATTATCGTCTTAATTGTTTATTATTTTTCCGGTTAGTGTATTCAAAGCATTTTGTGCCTGTAACACTTCAAGCATAGCAGTCAGGTGCTCCGACTCGGCTTGCAGATAGTTATTGTCGGCAGTGGTTAATTCCAGGCTCGAAATCATTCCCTGCTCGTATTTTCTGCGCAGGTTTTGATATACTTCGCGCGAAACTTCCACATTTTTCTTTTGAACCTGGTAACTTTCAATGGCGCTTCTTAAATTAAACTGCAATTGCTTAAACTGAATGTCGAGTTGTTCTTCCATCAGCGCTTTGTTGTTCTGCATGGTTTCCAAATCAATTTTTGCCTGTCGTACTTTGGCTCTGCGTTCGCCGCTCGAAAAAACAGGAATATTCATTTGAAAACCAATCATATGCCTCGGCGACATGTCGAATGCCGGTTTCAGAATCTTCTCGGTGTAGTTGTAATAACCCGAAACTGTGGGCAAATAGCTGGCTTTCTGCATGGTTATTTGTTTTTCGGTTATTTCTTCCTGAACTTCAAGCAACTGAAAGTCCAGGTTTTGCTCCGGAACAAAAGAATTGGCTGTTCCATCCACAGGATTTTCAGCCAAAAAATCGGTTAGCGACTGTGTAAGTTCCAGCTCTGTTTCGGCAGTAACCCCGATCTGAACCCGCAACAGGTTTTTGGACATTTCGTATTGCCGTTCGGCCGAACGCACTGCATTTTTCAGCGAGTTCACCTGCACCGAAAGCTGATCGAGCTCCACCTTTTCCATCATGCCAACGCGCACCAGCGGTTCGGTTTTTTTATATAC
>NZ_JAWLCI010000023.1:0-65153 GCF_041687215.1 Mariniphaga sp. | reverse complement strand
AACAGTCGTAAAATCCAACAGGTGGAAAGGATTTTGGAATGAATTTTCTGAAAGGTATTATACAAAATTAACTGCGTAATATGAGAACTGCACCCATAAATAATAATATTATGAAATACTTCAAAATATATTTAGCGCTCTTTGCACTAATTTTTGCATCGTGCGAAATGCAGGAACTTCCAAAATCTGAAGTATCCAAAGAATCTGTTTTCAATACTGAAGCAGGACTTGAATTGTACACCTATTCATTTTATAATAATTTACCATCAGCTCAGGATATTTACCTGGGAGATGATATGTCTGATTATATTGCCCGTAATTCAATGGCGCAATTTTTAACGGGAGGTTATGGATCTAATCAAAGTTCAGGGTGGAGTTGGTCAAATCTAAGAAACATTAACTTTTTCCTTGAAAACAATAATTCAGAAGAGATTGATCTGGCTATTCGAAATCATTACAACGGATTGGCAAGATTTTTCAGGGCATATTTTTATTTTGATAAAGTTAAACGCTTCGGAGACGTTCCCTGGGTGGGAAAAGTGCCTGATATTACTGACGAAGAACTTCTTTATGCCGGAAGAGACTCCAGAACATTGGTAATGGATTCGATTTTAGCCGATATAAATTACGCATGTGAAAATATAACTACAGAAAGTGATGCAACAAGCAGCACTGTAACCAAATGGGTTGCTTATGCTCTTAAATCCAGAATTTGCTTGTTTGAAGGAACGTTCAGAAAGTATCATACCAATTTTGGATTGCAATCAACTGCCAACTTATGGCTTGAACAAGCTTCATCTGCTGCAAAACAAGTGATGGATAATTCTGGTTATGCTTTAAATTATGCCGGAGGAACTGATTTGGCTTATCGTAATTTGTTTATAAGCACTGATCCTGTGAATACAGAAGTAATGCTGGCAGTTATAATGGATCAGGAGTTAGGTATATTGCATGGTGCTAACTGGAAATACACCAGTCCTACTTACGGAGTAAAATCAAGTTTAACAAGGCAATTTGTAAATTCATATCTTACGTTGGACGGAACACCATTCACTTCCAACACTGATTATGAAACAATGATTTTCCCGGAAGAAGTTAAAAACAGGGATTTGAGGCTAAAACAAACTATCCGGCTTGGGGATTATAAAAGAGTTAGCGGAGGTCAGCTTATCCCCGCCCCTCCCGATTTCGGCTATGTACTTACTGGTTATATGCCAATTAAATGGGTGCTGGACGATACATATTATGATCTAAGAGACTATAACGATAATTCAGTATCTTTTATTAGGTATGCCGAGGTATTGCTAAATTATGCAGAAGCAAAAGCTGAATTAGGTACTTTAACAGACTCTGACTGGGCAATCACTATTGGGGCATTGAGGGCACGAGCAGGTATTACAGGTGGTCTTAATCAGTTACCAATCGAAATTGATGAATATTTGCAATCCACCTATTTCCCTGAAATAAATAATCCGGTTCTATTAGAAATAAGAAGAGAAAGAGGTATCGAGCTTGTTATGGAAGGTTTCAGATTTGATGATTTGAAGCGCTGGAAAAAAGGTGATTTAATGAAAATGAACTGGCGGGGATTTTATGTGCCAGAACTGGATGTTCCCATGGATTTAAACGAAGACGGTATTGATGATGTAATATTTGTTGAAGAAGTACTTAGTCCGTTACCTGATGTTTCTTATGAGTTCGTTGCAGTTGGGGCAACTATAAATAACGAACCAAATCCTCAACGTTTAACCAATGGAACAAACGGTGAATTGACATGGCTCGATAATATTCCAAGAATCTGGGATGAAAAACGGTATTTTTATCCAATCCCGGAACAGGATTATTTGATGAACCCAAATTTAGGTCAAAACCCGGGCTGGGATTAAGCGGTTAAACAGGAAAATGAATACTTTTACACAGGGAACGGGAATTATTCCTGTTCCCCTTTTAAAATTTTAAAAACGATAGGAAAATGATGAATTTTATAGCCGCTGCTTTTATCTTTTTGTTTCTGCCAAATGGATGCAGCAACAAAGACGAATTAAAAGAAAATTTGCATGTAGTTACCTTTAATGTCCGTTATGACAATCCTAATGATGGCGAAAACAGATGGGAAAACCGTATTCCAGTCATCGAATCTTATTTCAGGGAAGAAGTCCCCGATATTATTGGAATGCAGGAAGTGAAACACAATCAGATTCTGAATCTTCAAGAAATTTTACCAGAATATGATTACGTAGGAACCGGAAGAGACGACGGAAAACAAGGTGGAGAATACACACCCGTATTCTACAAAAAAGACGAGTTTCTTCTCCTGGATAATTCACAATTCTGGTTGTCTGAAACACCTGAAATACCGGGAAGCATTGGCTGGGATGCAGCAATAACACGGATTGTTACCTGGGCAAAATTTGAAGTCAAATCTTCGGGGAAAACATTCTACTTTTTCAATACCCATTTCGACCACCGGGGTGTAAAAGCACGTGAAATGAGTCCGCATTTATTAGCAGAGAAAATTACTTCGATTGCCGGAAATTCTCCGGTAATAGTCACCGGTGATTTTAACATCAGAAAAAACAATGAAACTCTTGGCAGCACTGTTTATGATAATTTAATTGAAACACTCAAATCGGAAAATGATTTAAACAGTGCAGAACTCATCGCCGAAACACCTGTTTCAACTGCCGGCTCAACAAGTACCGGATTCAGACCGGACTGGACGGTTGGAAAATCAGGCGATGCCATTGACTATATTTTTGTGAATGATTTTTTTAAAGTGAATTCTTACCGTGTTGACAGGATTGTGGAAGATAGCATTTTTATTTCCGACCACTGGCCGGTAATTGCTGAATTAATTATTGAATAAGGAGCAGAAATACAAAATTCCGATTGATAGAGAATAAAATATAAATTAAATTGAAACAAACAGTCCATCAATACTGTTAGCTTCGGTAATTTTACCTTTTTCAGCTTCACTAATGGCTTTTATTTTTTCTTCATTCGGCAAATGTTCAAATTCAGTATCCCCACCGGTTTTGTCCCTTTCACACGGTAATCTCAAAAGATGTTTTTCTCTTTTTGCATTGGTTAAAATTTTTAAGTGTACTGTTTCCATTGTATTTTTTTCAACTTTGCGAAAAAAACCTTCAGGTTTCGAATAAGCTAATCTCCTGCCTTTTTTCACTTGAATTCTATTTTACCCCAACCTCTCTTCACCGTTAAATTCATCCATAACCAAAACATCATTGCCAATTCTTTCGTAATTTCAACCTTTTAAAACTGAAAAATCGCAAAACATGAAAAAACTCGATACCGGCCTAATGCACCCCCGCGACCAGATTACCATGATTATCGACAAAATTTACAGCAGCGGACTAACCACTACTTCAGGCGGAAATGTTTCCATAATTGACGAAAGTGGCGATATTTGGGTGACCCCTTCGGCCATCGACAAAGGCTCACTCCGACCTTCGGATATTGTGGTGGTACGGAAAGACGGCACCATTGAAGGGCGGCACAAACCTTCGTCGGAGTATCCGTTTCACCGGGCCATTTACCAAAGCCGGCCCGACATAAAAGCCATTGTGCATGCTCATCCGCCGGCATTGGTGTCGTTCAGCATCGTGCGACAAATTCCCGATACCAACATTATTCCACAGGCCAAATATGTGTGTGGCGACATTGGTTATGCGCCCTATGAATTGCCGGGAAGCGACGAACTGGGCGAGGTAATTGCCCGCGAGTTTGAAAAGGGGTTTAATGCGGTGATTATGGAAAATCATGGCACTGTGGTGGGTGGCAGCAATTTGCGCGATGCATTTCAGCGTTTCGAAACGCTGGAGTTTTGCGGCCGAACCATCATTTACGGAAATATGATTGGCACACCGCATTACCTTACTGATGAGCAGATTGAGGAGTTTGAAAATCAAATTCCACGATTGCTGCTTGAAATGGAAACAGTAGAACATCCGTCTGATGAAAGGGCCATTCGTGAAGAAATTAAACGCATTGTTCACCGGGCCTGTAACCAGGGATTAATGATTAGCTCTTACGGAACGGTTTCAGTGCGCTGGCGGGGAAACGATTTCCTGATTACGCCCACCGATGTCGCCCGCTGGAATATTCAGAATGAAGATATTGTGCAGATTAAAGACGGCAAACGTGAACCCGGGAAGCTGCCCAGCCGGGCAACCTGGCTCCACCAGGAGATTTACAAACGCAACTCGGAAATCAACTCCATCATTCTTACACAAACACCGTATCTGATGGCTTACAGTGTTACCCACGAAAAGTTGGATGTGCGCACCATTCCCGAAAGCTGGATATTTTTGCAGGATGTTCCCAATGTGCCTTTTGGTTCCCATTTTGCAGGCGAGGAAACCATTCTGAACCTGCTGTCAAAAGACACTCCGGCAGTGATTATCAATAACGATTCGGTGCTGGTAACCGGCGATAAATTACTGGGTACATTTGACCGCCTCGAAGTGGCTGAATTCAGCGCCAAATCGCTTACCATGGGCACTTCCCTGGGCAGCCTCATTCCCATAAACGACAAACAGGTGGAGGCATTGAGAAAAAAATTTCTAGGGTAAATATTTTAGCCACGGATGAACACAAATTTGCACGAATAATTTGTGTTCATCCGTGTAATTCGTGGCAAATCCCTAATACACAATCCGCTGATAATTTAATTTGGGTTCTCCAAAATTTACCAGCAATGCCAACTTGTTCCCGGAGACCCTCAGGTAATTGATGCAACGGGCAACAAAGTCATCCGTAAATCCTGAAACGGCTTTAACTTCTATAATAACAGAGTCAAAAACAACAAAATCAGCGTAATATTTTCGTCGAAGGAGAGTTCCCTTGTATACTATTGTATATTCTTTTTCCCTTTGATAAGGTATTCCTGCTTGCTGAAACTCCAATTCGAGGGCATCTTTATAAACTACTTCAAGAAATCCGGGGCCTAATTGGTTGTGCACTTCAAAGCATTTCCCAATTATCTGATAGCTTTCATCTTTTAGAATTAAATTTCCCATAATGTGAAAGGTTTGATTTTAATTGCATTAGCCACGGATTACACGAATTTTCACGAATTATTCGTGTTCATTTGTGCCATTCGTGGCAAGTCTTATTTATAAATATTTATCCGTGTAATCTCTTTCTGGAAGAGGGTTTTCGGGTCGTTATAAAATTCAGTAAAATTTTCGGAATCAAGACTACCTTTGTAAGGTGCAAACGCCCCGTGGCCTGCAGGCTGGTGCGGGTTTCGCCAAACAAGAAAATACGACATGCCAAATGGTCGAAGGGTTTCCAACACGCCGGTCCACCATTCATGGTTTTGAGCTATTGGCCCTCCGGCTTCTGTTATCGCAGCAATTTTTCCCTTTTCGTTGGCAAGCGTTGTCAGTATTTCAGCACATTTTTTCATTGTTGACAAATAATCCAGTCCCCGGTCGTATAAATCGAAACCTAACAAATCCACAATATCATCGCCGGGGTAGCGTTCCAGGTATTCTTTTGTGGAGGTAAACCGGTCGGTACTGTATGCATAAAGCACGTGGTGAATGCCCTTTTCATTCTGAAAATAATCCACGGTAAACCGCCAAAGTGCAGTGTATTCCTCTACCGTACACAGGTCCTTTCCCCACCAGAACCAGCTTCCGGTATGTTCATGAAACGGACGGAAAATAACGGGAATAAACGTCCCGTCATCGGTTTTCAGTCCGTTAAGAAATTCGGCCATTTTATCAAGGTAGGTTTTGTAGAGTTCGTGTTTTTCGCCTTCCGGAAGAATAGATTTTACCACTTCTTTCGAGGACGTGTCCCACGAACTTCCACCGGTCAATGGATTGCGCAGATGCCAGCTAATGGTGTTCACCCCTCCCCTTTCGTAAACGGTTTCTATCCAGCCCTGAATACGGTCGAAATGCACCGAATCGAGGCTGTAATCATGCCCTAATTCCAGGTGGCCCAATTCCCAGCCGTAAACGGCCGGATAGTCACCCACCACGTCTTTTATGTCTGAGCGGCTTTCTTCGTAAACCCAGCCAATGCCGTAAGCCAGGTCGTCCTGATGGCCGAACATCATTCCTTGTTCCTGCAGTTTCAACAAGTTTCGGTACAGATTTACGGTTTCGGGTGTGGCTTTCGAGTCAGATGGAACCGTTTGGCTACTGCATGCTGAAAGACCCGCGATGAGTGAAAAAATAAGAATAAGGTTTTTCATGGTTTTCAGTTTTTATACAAATCCGGAATTAACTCCAAATTTCCATAATTTTATCTTTTTACTATTTTTTGTATTTCTGTGATTTCCAAACTCACTTTTGGGTTAAAATTTTTGCTGTTCATATAATTTAACAGACTTTGTTTTAACTGCCTTGCTTCTGTCCTGTTTTCCAGGTTTTTTACCAAATCTGCCCCGCTAACCAAAATGCTCCCCTCTCCCACTTTGGCTTCAAAAAGCAGCGCCAGCCGGCGGTTGGTCACCCAATCGTCGATAATGCGCACAATGGGTTTTAGCTCCGTGGGAAACGAATCGAGCTGAATGGCATCTGCGTGACTCATGGCATCCCACCACTGCCAGTTGCTGTGGTATTCCGTTGGAAATTCAGCCAGTGCAGGATGATTGGGATTACACAGAATACCCAGCGTGTGCGGTTTTTGATTGTCGGTCCAGGCTGTGTTCCAGAAAATACTCGAAAATCCAACGCCCA
Organism: Mariniphaga sp.; assembly: GCF_041687215.1. Taxonomy (NCBI): domain Bacteria; kingdom Pseudomonadati; phylum Bacteroidota; class Bacteroidia; order Marinilabiliales; family Prolixibacteraceae; genus Mariniphaga; species Mariniphaga sp. The sequence goes on along the minus strand of NZ_JAWLCI010000023.1, from coordinate 58,437 downwards.
CATTTCCACCCATTTCTGGTGCTACTTTTCCTTTTCCCAGGCTTAACAGTACTTTTCCGCCATTTTGAAGAAAACCGACTGTGGCGGCATCCAGCGATTCAACCACTTTAACTTCGCCTGTTTCCATTGAACTGTTTTCAGGATAAACCCAAATGTCCCACGAATTTGAGAATTCGCCAACAGTAACTTCAAAAGTCATTTTTCGGGGGCGGTTTTCTTTTCTAAACTGATGTTTAATTTCGCCCAGTTTGAAACCGTTTCCAATGGGAATTTTATTCCATACAAAATTTCCATTTGCAACAGTATTTTTATTTTCAGTAATTTTCCAAGGTATTGTACTAACACCGAACGGTTTTTCGCCAAAATGAGCCACCTCAATATTTGTAGTCATAGTTTCGCCTTCAGTAAAAATGTGCTTTTCAAGGCGGGCAAGTGGAACAGTGGTGTTGCAAAATCGCCGGTATTCTTCGGGTGAAATGTACCCTTTTTCTTCCCAGAACGGGTCGAGAACGCCCACCAGTGCCGTTCCCTGTCCGGGGAAATCATGCAAATCGAGCAGTTGAAAACCGGCAAAACCGGGTGTACGCAGAGCTGCTTCAATGTCGGCTTTGTAGCACAATGCCTGCAGTTTTCCGGAGGCCAGCAAAAAGCTGTCGGCCAGGTGCCCCATGTTGTTTGCATTCAGGCTTTCACGGAAAAGTTCAAAGTTTTTGGCTTTCAGCACGCCGTCGTATTTTTCAATTTCTTTGAAGTTGGGATAAACGCACCACTGCCCTATTTCGTGGCTCACCACCGGAATTCCGTCGTTTGGTACTTTATCCGACCAATCGAAACTGGTTTTGGGTGGTTCGGCATTAATAATGCTGTTGAGTTCTTCACCCCACCCCTGGATTCGTGGTTGCGGAATGTTGTGAAAATCATTCACTGGCAACTCGGGCCAGCCGGCCGCTCCGGTATAAACGCGGCGGTTGTCATTTTCTTTCCAATAGGTTACAAATTCTGTGAGGAACTCCCGGTAACCAGGACCGCCCGGTTCGTTTCCGTAGGCCAGCATCACAAACGACGGGTGGTTTCCGTAAGCTTTTACAATGCGTTTGCTTTCATCCCAAATGTACTGGTCGATGGGCAGGCCGCTGCCCAGTTGGGTGCTTTGGTTGGCCCACGACGAACATTCCACCTGCAGGTAAACGCCCATTTCGTCGGCAGCCACAAAAGCCGCTTTGGGTGGGCACCAGGAGTGGAATCTGACATGATTCAACCCGTGATTTTTAACAGCAGCATACACTTTTTTCCAGCTTTCCACATCGGTTGGCGGGTAACCGGTTTTCGGGAAAATGGCACATTCCAGTGTCCCGCGCAGAAAAACCGGCCTTCCGTTTATGGAAAAACGCGTTCCATCCACTTTAAAATCGCGGAATCCAAAATCGATAGTTTGCCGGTCGTGAATATTTTTCGTTATTATTTCTGCTGTCAGTTCATACACATTCGGGTTGAATTCGTCCCACAAGAGTGTCTCTTCACCCAAAGAAAAGTTCATACGAACAATGTTTTCGCCAGGTAAAAGTTTGAATTCGAAGGTTTCTTTATTTGCCTTTTTTGTTGAGTTTTTCAAGATAACTGATACCGGAATTTCAATTGTTTGCTGTTTGAAAACCGTATTTAAAACTGTGGCACGAATGGCTACCGATTTATTTTCAACATTGGGGAAAACTGCCAGGTTTTCAAAAAAAACTTCCCCTTTTGTCTGCAGGAAAATGTCGCCTGTTATTCCGTTCCAATTCGATTGGGTATGGTCTGAAATGCTGTGCGAGTTGTGTCCAACATCAATCTCTTTGGTACGATTGTCAACACAGATTGTAATGGTATTTTTACCCGGATTTAACATGCCCGAAATATTGTAAACATGTGGTGTGGCCAGACTGTTTTGCATTTCCAGGTACTTATTGTTTATCCAAATTGTTGACTCCCAGTGCACGCGTTCCAGGTTCAGAAATACTGGTTTTTCATTCCAGTCATTAGGCAAATCAATGGTTTTACGGTACCAGGCGGCGCCGGTATATTTTTTTTCGGGTTGAAGCCAGAAAGGAAACCGAATGTTTTCAGGGTTGTGGTAAGGGGCATAGTTGGGATCGTTGTACCACTCCGGATTTTGGATGCCACCCGTCCACTGGGTTTCCAGCGTAATGTCGTATCCTTTTCCGTTCTCCACCATTGAGCCGGGAAGTTGAACGGTTTCGGGCAGGTTTTTTTCGTACCACTTTTCAGCAATACCGCGGTTATCAGGATCCATCTGGAATTGCCATTCCCCCGAAAGGTCAATTTCGGCATATTGCTTTTGAGTGCAGGAATAAAAAGTTATAAGAAACAGAAAAGGCAGAATTTGAACGAATTGTTTCATCGGTTGTTGTTTTTTGTACTAAATTGGAACGAATTTACGAAATTTCTGAAGCCATGCTAAAATCTTTACTTCTCGTTTTTTCCTTTTTTATGGCTGCTCCCGGATTATTTCAATCGGAAAAAGATAATCAGGCAACAGATAATAATAAATCCATTTTGTATGAAAAAGTTTACCTCCACACCGACAGAGAGTTGTATTCTCCGGGTGACGATGTGTGGTTCAAATCTTACCTGGTAAGCGGAATCAGCCACCAGCTTATTCCCGGATATAAAAATATCTATGTTCAACTCGTTACTGAAGATGGTGTTGTTGCAGATCAAAAACTACTTTTATCGAATAACGGAATTTCAAATGGTGATTTTTTACTTCCGGAATCATTGCCCGACGGAACTTACGCCATTCGGGCCTACACAAAATACCTGCAGAATTTTGGCGAAGAGAGTTATTTTCATAAAAAGATAGTGGTTGTCGGACCTAAAAGTTCACTCGAACTGGAAGAAAATATGACTGAAAAAAAACCTTCCGAAATTGATGTGGCCTTTTTGCCGGAGGGTGGCAGTTTTGTATTGAATGCCATTAATCACATTGCGTTTAAAGCCATTGATGAAACCGGAAAGGGAATTGATGTAAATGGCAGGGTGGTGGATGAAACCGGAAATGAAGTGGTTTCATTTCAAACCAAATACAAGGGAATGGGAAAATTTATAATGATGCCTCAGGAAGGAAAGAGCTATTTTGCACTTTTGGATGGTTTCCCCGATTTTTATCATACTTTTGAACCAGCCAGACCCGATGGCATTGCTCTGAATTACAAGTCTGATGGAGCCTATCTTGTTTTTGCACTCACCCGGAATTTGAAAATTTACCACCCGCAGGAATTTTTGCTGGTGGCATCGCACAAGGGAACTGAACTTTTCAGTTCGCAGGTTATCATGAATGAATTTCAACAGGCTATGCGCCTTTACAAAGGATTGTTTCCACAGGGAATTTCCCAAATTACATTGTACAATCAAAATGCAGAGAAAATAGCAGAGAGGTTGGTTTTTATAAGGAATGCCTATGAAAAAAGGGTGGCGATTATTCCTGACAAAAAAGAATATAAGAACCGCGAGAAGGTGGAAATGAATTTGCTCGCGTTGTTGCCCGAAAACGACACCATTCTCTCCACGCTATCTGTTTCGGTGGTTAACGAAGATTATTTCAGCGCCACCGGGAACAACCAAACCATTGAAAGTTACCTGCTGCTCGACTCGGAGCTGAAAGGTTCCATTGAATCGCCGGCCTCATTTTTTGTGGATGAACCTGAAATTTCAGGCGACGACAAGCTCGACCTGGTGATGATGGTAAACGGCTGGCGAAGTTATTACTGGAACGAACTGGAACAATATGCCGGTGTGGAATTACCTGGCTGGGCAGACTACGGATTAACCCTCGAAGGAAATGTTACCCGGTTGTGGGGCGGTAAACCGGTGGATTTTGGGAAAGTGGCAATGGGACCTTTTTCACGCAATTTTCTTTTTGAGGAAACCACAACAAATGAACAGGGAAATTTCAGTTTCGATAAATTGTATTTGAAAGATTCCGCCCTAATTATGATTAATGCAGAAACCAAAAACAGGAGCAAACGAACAGAAATTAAGTTGGAGCAGCCTCTGGAATTTGATTCAGTGATTCATTCAGAACAAATAAAATCTGCTTGTCCCGATATTCAGATTCCGTTGAGGTTTTACCGCGATATTTATTACCGGCAAATTGCTGAACAAGAGTACATAAAAGATATGGGAAGCATTTTGCTCGATGAGGTGGAAATTGAAGGAAAACAGGGGCCTCAAAACATGGATCATTTCCGGCTTTACGGAGAACCTGATCATTCGTTTACCATTACAGCCGATGACTGGAATTACGCCGATATTACCGATTACCTGCAAACAAAAGCGCCGGGAGTGGTGGTTACCGGCGATGAAATACGCATCAGGGCAGGATACGGCAATCCGCTGCTGCTGGTTGACGGGCTGGAAGTTACATGGGAAAACATCAAATATATTCCGCTGGGCGATGTAGATAAAATTGAAATTTTGAAGAATTCGGCGTTGCTGGCTGTTTACGGATCGCAGGGTGGAAATGGTGTAATTTCTGTGCTCACAAAAATGGGGCGGCCTGATTTATATGCTGAATATGAGCGTTTTGTTCCGGGTCGGATTACCCCGCGTGTTAAAGGATTTCAGCAGCCCCGCAAGTTTTATTCACCCCAGTATTCCCTGAATAACATAAACGACCCAAAACCCGATTTCAGGCCTACTTTATACTGGAACCCTGATGTTGCGTTCGATGAAAGGGAGGCAAAAATTGAATTTTTCACTTCCGATAAACTTGCCCGGTACGTTGTGGTTGTGGAAGGAATCAGCAAGCGTGGGAAAATCATTTCCCGCTCAAATTTACTTTTGGTTACCGGAACCGGGACGCGCGGTTTGTAACCGCGCATTAGGTTTCCAGCCAAAATCATTTTCTTATTTCCAACCCCGGGTTCGTCGGTTTGAATCCAACGTTCCAGGACGCGCGGTTTGTAACCGCGCATTAATTTTGGGTATCTTAATTCCTGACAGTTGAACTCATCTTGTTTGTTGTATGCGCGGTTGAAAACCACGCGTCCTGATGAGTTCACGGTTCCTGCAAAGTGGTCCTTTGAACAAACCCTATCTCCCCAAAAATGCGCGGTTGAAAACCGCGCGTCCCAAAACGCTGCCATAAAATTATTATCTTGCAAACTAAACTTAGGCACCCATGAAAAAAGAGTTTTACAGACGGGCTTTGCCTCATTTTCAGCAACCCGGGCAAGCTTATTTTGTTACCTGGAGTTTAAAGGATACAGTTCCGAAGAAAGCATTGAAAGACTACAGTGAAAAACTTGAAAAACTGAGATTGCAAATTAAAAGTTATGAAGTAACAGGTGCAACGAATTCTCACAACGATATCCATCCACCAATAAATAAAAAAAGAGATTCAGTCCCGGACAGCCTTCGGGATAGACCGTCCGAACCACCTGAACTTTCAAAACTGAAGGAGCAATATTATTCCCTTCGGAAAAAATACATGAAGGCTTATGACGACCTTTTGCATGTCCAAAAAAAACCTTCGGTTGATTTAATCCAAAAAGAAAATCTGGAAAAAATGAAAGAAGCACTTCATTTTTGGGATGGCAAAAAAATTGAGAATTGTGCTTATGCCATTATGCCGAACCATGTGCATTGGGTGTTTGGTGTATTTGAAAAAGACGAGAATAACAACCCGGTTTGGTTGCAGGACATTTTGCATTCAGTAAAAAGATTTTCGGGAAACAGGATAAATAAATTGGAAAACCGCACTGGCCCGCTTTGGCAAAAAGAGAGTTTCGATACAACAATTCGCGACGAAAAACATTTGTACGCTGCGATTAAATATACACTGAATAATCCGGTTGCTGCAGGATTGGTAAAAGATTGGAAAGACTGGCCAGGCTGCTGGCTTCCCGACAAATGGATTGGCGATTTTTAATTGCCAATTGCCGGGACGCGCGGTTTGTAACCGCGCAATAAAGATCTGTCGGTTTGTTTGCAGAACCATAAAGAGTTAACAGACAATTTGGAAATGTGTAGTTAGAGAGAGCACGTCGCCGGAGGTTGGAGGTTGAAAACCACTTCATCTTAATAAATGCGCGGTTACAAATTGCACCTCCCTTTAAATGCGCGGTTACAAACCGCGCGTCCTGGAAACCCGTGCCACCCAAACCTCACCCGCTTTTAGTTTTACAGAAATTCCTTCGAGTAATTGTTTTCCTGTATATTTCCCTGAAAGTTGTTTTTGGCTGGAAACAAGCGCATACTCCTCCCCTTCCTCCACGGTGAACCATTCCGGAAACTGGTTAATGCGCGGGTAATCTATGGGCAGGTTGAGAATGGTTCTGTGGCGGGGCGCGTCAAAAATCAGCTTGCCTTCCCATTCGTTTTCAGTGGTTAAAACGAAATACGTTTCATCACCGGATTTTTCGGCACCTAAAATTACATCGCTGCGCCAGGGCTGAATGGTTGCGCCCTGCGTTTTCCAGAGGCTATACATAATGGCTGTTCGGGCAAAATTACCGTCGCCGTGCCAGCCTCCAACAATTCCGTCTTCCTGCTGCATTTCAAACATCACCTTCATTTCGCTGTCAATCCAGCTTTTCAGTTCAGGCACCGGTTCGCGGTTGTAAAGGTTAATGCCGCTTTCCAGCGCGTCGGCATACCCATCATGACTGGTTCCTTCCCAGGCATAATTGCGGTAGTTTTCGTTCAGTTTTTTAAAACCATTTAAAACCGCCTGCCGGTATTCCTCCTTTTGGTCAACCAACCAAACCGAATAGTAGGCATTGAAGGTGTATCCCCAGTTGTCCACTATTTTTTCATCCACAATTTCTCCGGTTTTTGCATTGATGGCATTGTAAAACAGGCCGTCTTCGTTGCGGCCAACTTCCAGAACACGGTCCAGCAATTTATACAATGCAGGTTTGTACTGTTCTTTTTTCTCCCGATTAACAAAATGAAGCGTTACATACAATTCGCTCAATCCGCCAATAATTTCACACCCGTGGTCGCGGATGCGCAGGTATTCAATCCGGCTCAAATCGCGGTCCCCCAGCAGGTAATAATCGCCAATTTCAACGGCCCAATCGAGGTATTTTTGATTACCGGTCATCCAATACACCCGCGAAAGTGTTTGCAGCATTTCGCCGTTAACTTCTTCCACGGAGGCCATTCGTTCCGGGTAAACGGATTCCAGACTTCCGATTTTTTTCATGTATTCCTGCAAATCGTCCAGCATTTCCATCATCCGGTCGTTCCAGGGCGATTGGCCAATGTATTCCATCAGCGGCACCAGCCCGTCTTTAATGTATTCTGAAGTACCAAAAATGATGTTTCCGGGCTGGGGTTCTTCTGTTAAAAAATCTTGCTTTGAAAATGACCAGGTGTCGGGAAGTGAATTCACCCGGGAGGTCAGTTCTTTTTCGGTTTTCAGCATATCAATCAATTCTCCTTCATATAAATTTTTATCGAGCAAATAAGCTGTTAAAACCATAAATGCATAATTGTCGGCAGCCGAATTGTGCGGTTCCCAAACATCGGTTTTACTGGTCAGATTGGTAGGAATTAGCCCTGTTTCACTGTCGGTTTTGGTGAGCCAGGCTTGTGTAAACCGCAGGCTTCGTTCAAAACCTTCGTTGGCCTGCCGGCCGTTTTCAAGGGCAACTGCAATGGTTTCCTGCGGAAATTCAGATTCGGGAGTACAAGCGCTGAAAAGTGCAAAAATCAGGATGTAAAAAGCTAAATGTTTCATCTCATTAAAATTGTTTATTCCATTTGTATTCGATGTAACTCTCGATGAATTTTAATTCTTCTTGTTTGTGAATTTGAAGAATAAAAATTCATGTTCGTTTCATAATTTGAAGTTGACAAGTTTCGGTTTAAAGATAATTACTGTATTTGAATTGTACTTAAATCCGAAACATTTTCAACAAATGCAAGTAATAAGTGTTAATTTGTCAGGGTTTTACAGCAGTTAAGATTTCATTTTCTTAAACAATTAAAATGAATGAAGGTAAATTTTCCGGGCATGCAGAGTATCGTACGGGGTTCATTTTTAAATAAATATTCTTTAAAAAGCCTGTTGCTTTTAATAATCAGTGTTTGGTTGCCGGTCACTGTTTCCGCATTCAATTTAGCTCAAAAGCCAGATTCAGGATTTTTGATTCACGAGGGAGTAACCTCCGCAAAAGTTTTCATTACAAAAAATAATACCTTAGATATTCATCAGGTTTCTGCTCCGGAATTCAGGCCTTCATTTACTGAAATTCCCCGCAGATACCTGACTTCGGGAAATGAAATATACTGGTTCTTAATCGATTTTGGCGATACAGATTTAGCTGTCTCAGATCTTTGGTTTGTTCGTTTTGGTTATTACGATGATATTACGCTCTATTTCCCGCAAAACGATACGCTGGCATTTCGTAAAGCAGGAGTCATGAATAAGGACAGGTCGGCAGGAGTAAAAGATATTACCTATATTCCGTTCAGGCCAGGAGAACTGATTGAAGACCGTTTTATTTTTGTAAAAGTCAGGCAAATTACCCGTAAAAACAGTTTGGTTGTTCCTACTTATCGCAACAGCGAAACCGTTGATTTTATTTCTGATTATGTCAGCCGCTTTTTTTTCAACACGCAAATGCCCTATTTCTTTTTCATTGGGGGAATGTTGCTGATGTTTTTCTATTTTATCGGGTTTTACTTTATGTATAACGACAGGCTTTATGTCTGGTATTCGCTTTATCTGTTTTCGCTTATTTTGTTTATTGGCACCCGCACGTACTATATCTGGCAGTTTCTGCAAAGCACATTTCCGGTTTTTGGTTATCTGTTTTACGAAACCATACAGGTTGGTATAAATATATCTTATTTGATATTTGCCCGCATTTTTATGAATGCCAAAATCGATTTTCCGAAACTTAACAAGGCAATTCATTATGCGCTTATTTTGCTGGTAACAGTTGTTTTGATTCAGATTACTGTTATAACTGTAAATCCTTTAAATAATTACGAAAGGCACATCATGAATTTCCAGCGCTATTTTATGATTGTTTTTAGTTTGGCAGCCTATGTTTATATTCTGAAAAAATACCGCAATAAACTTGTTTTATTCCTGGTGGGCGGGAGTTTTTTTTATTTAACCGGAGCTGTGCTTTCCATGGTTTTATGGAACATCAGATACATAATGATAGGAACTGCTGTTGAAGTGTTTATTTTTTCCATCGGGATGGGTTACCGGATAAAAATAGTAGAACAAACCAGGCAATCAATCGAAAATGAAATGAACAAGTTGAGATTGACTGCATTGCGGGCGCAAATGAATCCGCATTTTATTTTCAATTCACTCAATTCCATCCGGGCGTATATCATTTCCAGTGAAACCAAAAAAGCATCGGATTACCTGAATAAATTTGCCCGGCTTATCCGACTCATTTTACACTATTCTTCAAAAGATTTCATTTCGCTGAAAGAAGAACTGGAAGCACTTGCCCTGTATGTTGAACTGGAACAAATGCGTTTTCGTGAAGATTTTGGTTTCGCGCTGAAAGTTGCCTCTGATGTGGACAAAGATAACTGGCAGGTGCCTCCGCTTATCTTGCAACCCTATGTTGAAAATGCCATTGTACATGGCCTGGCGCCCAAAACCGGCGTGAAAGAACTTTTGGTTAAGGTTTCCAAAAGCAATTCAAATCTTTGTTTTGTTATTCGAGATAATGGAGTGGGGAGGAGTTATTCCAAAAACATCCGGTCTATTCAAAATCCGCAGCATAAATCGGTTGCCATGGAACTTACCCGTAAACGGATTGAATTAACTGCCGAAAAACAAACCGAAAATGAAAACATAAAAATTTTGGATTTAACGAAAGATGGGCATCCAACAGGTACTGAGGTAAAAATTAAGTTGCCTGTCCACACCGATGAAAAACCAAATTAATAGTTATTTTTAAAATCGAAACTTAAGTTAACTGAAATGCAAATGAAGCTGAAAGTAGCCATTATCGACGACGAAAAACATGCAATAGAAACGCTTTTGTTCGACTTAAAAGAATATCATTCCAACGATATAGAAATTGTATTTACAGCCACCAATCCGGTGGAAGGATTAAAAAAACTGCACACAGAAAAACCCGATCTTCTTTTTTTGGATGTCGATATGCCGGGTTTATCAGGCCTCGATTTGGTGGAGCTGATGCAAGACCTTCCAACGTGGGTGGTTTTTACCACGGCCCATCTTGAGTATGCCGTTAAAGCTGTGGAAACCCTGGCCAGCGGATACCTGCTGAAGCCGGTTCAATCAGATGATTTGAAACGTATTATTGAAAAAGTTAAAGCTGAAAAACAGAATAAAAAAACGAACCAAACGGTTTCAGGGAAAATACCGGTTCCCGATGCCGACGGTATTGAGCTGATTCCCTGGGATGAAATTATCTACTGCAAATCAGACAGCAACTACTGCGAGCTGAACCTGACCGGAGAACGCCGGATTGTAGCCAGCAAAACCCTTAAATATTTCGAATCAAATTTACCAGTAAGCCAGTTTTACCGCATACACAAATCATATCTGGTTAACCTTCATCACATAAAAAAATACCTGAAACACGATGGTGGCGAACTGGTCATGTCCAATGGCAAAGTTCTGCCGGTTTCGCGAAACAGCCGCGATGAAATACTGAAACGCATACTGTAATTTCTGCAAATCTGCTGTTTCAATTAGCTGAAAAGAACCAATACTCATCCAAATTCACCTTTCACACCCTGATTATTTCATTACACTCATTTATGGTTGTATGAAAATAAAAGCTTCAATACATTTAATAAGTTTTAAGATATTTAACTCTTGATGTATTTAATTTTTTTAGTAAATAATAATAATTACCTGAATGAAAAGATTCTCATTTTTAACGATTTTGGCTGTATTCGTCATAACTGCTCAGGCACAAAAATTCAGCGGTAAAGTAGTCAATCATGAAAAAGGCGAAATGGATGTGGTTCTCACCATGTTTGGTTTAGAAAAGCTGGTAAAAATTGGCACTCTTAGCGCCGACGGAACACTGGAAATCGATCTTTCTGATGATCCCACCGGGATTCTTACCAACGAAGAACGGGAGTTTTACATCGACAGGCTGGTGTATGGTTTCCAGTACGTTTGTGGCAACCCCGACGATTTTCCTGAAGGCGAACCCAAAATTGCCCGCGATGCCGGATTTATTGCCTTATGGGCCAACAATCAGTGGTCGGGTTCACTCTTCCCTGTTACCGATGAAAAACTAAAGTTGTGGATGGAAGACGACGGCTACAACGATGCTGTTGAAGCTTCGTTTTATAAAGTTTTGCTGGTAACCGAAGATGTGGAACTAAAGAAACAATGTAATAATTACGACTATTACAATGAAAAGGATGTGGAAGTGAATCTGGATTACGACATCAGGTTGAAAAAAGGTCTGAACCTGGTGGAATACCAGATACAGTCTGTATTTAAAACCAATCCCGATGTAAGGGCTTCATTCCCCGAAAAAGTGAAAATGACCAATCCGGTTGAAAATCCGCCCATCATCTGGATGGCAAGCTATTTCTGGTAATAAAAGATTCTAAAAAAAATTATTTAGATATGAAAGAATTAAAAATCACTTTACGAAAAATTGTAAAACCGGCATCTGTATTTTTTATATTTCTGCTGCTGGCCAGTGTTTTTAACGGGTGCAATAAAGATGAAACCCCGGAAGAAGAAACCGGTAATTACTTTATGAAAGCCAAAATTGACGGACAATGGATTGAAATGAAAGAACAAAAAACCCTGCAGGGGCTTGCCGGAAACAACGGAGTTCAGCATACGGCATATATCGAAGGTGAAAATGAAATCCAACAAGCCATAACAATTCAGTTTTTCGACCTTGAGCCAGTTGGGGCTGGTACTTATTCAGGCCTGGAGGTGGTGGAAGGTGGCAATTTCAAGGGTGTAAACATCGGGTACATCTTTGACCCTACTACCGTTTATGCTACGGCACTCGAAGGTCCGGTTTCTTCTGGTACTATTTCAGTACTCAATGAAAACGAAATTAAAGGAACGTTTTCAGGTATTATTCGAGAGCCGCTTACTGGTGAAACATTGACTGTTTCTGCTGGAGAATTTTATGTAAGAAAAATAAAATAAAACAACAAAATGGAAACAACTGAAAAAAGTGTAACAACAACCTCTGACGAAGGAAAAACCATCGCCATCATTGCATACATTACCCTCATTGGTTTTGTGGTGGCGCTTGTAATGAACAGCAGCAAAAAGCATCCCCTGGCCTCGTTCCACATACGGCAAATGCTGGGCCTTCTGCTCACCGGACTTGTGGTGGGAATGGTAGGAGTTATTCCCATATTGGGCTGGATTATTAACCTGGTAGCCGTATTCTTTTTTCTCTATATGTGGATAATGGGCCTCATCAGTGCCGTAAACGGCCGTGAAAAGGTACTGCCTTTCCTGGGCGAAAAATATGCGGAATGGTTCAAAAATCTATAAAAACAAGTTGCAATTTCTCTGGTAATGATTCTATTAAACCTGAAATGGTCATATAACCTGAAGTTTCCGAATTAGTAATCCAAAAAAATATTTATTATGAAAACAATATCTTTAAAAAAAACTGTAATTCTTCGACCCTACTCATTTGTTTTAACACTTGTTACTTTGCTGATAGTTCTTACAAGTTGCAGTAAATTAGATACTAACCCAAAAGGAAGTTTCATAAACTTTGCTTTAAGCGGTTCGCTTTTAAATGGAGATTTTGAAATAAAAAAAATGGACGGGATAAGTGATTACGATAAAGCTACCGGATATATTTTACCCGCCAGCGAAAGTGTTTCTGAAACAGCTCTTATTAATTACCAGGATCATGATCAGGGGTTATCCATAAATCTTGTTTTTCCTGCCGAAAAAAAACTTTTTGAAATGCAGTATAATGACAGTTATCACATTTCTGTAACCGATTTAAGCAGCAATACAATTTTAGTTTCAAAAACCGTATCGATGAATGTTTCAGAGTTTAAAAAAACCGGAACAGGCATATTGGCAAAAATGTCGGCCACCGGAAATTTTAACGGCATAATGGTTTTTGTTGATGCAGCCACCGGGCAGGAATATTCACATACCCTTTCCGGAAAGTTTGAATTTAACTAAACGCAATTATGAAAAGTTTAAAGGGAAAGTATATAAAATCAGATGCAAAAATAAACAGAGCCAATTTACAGAATTGGGTAAAATGGGTTGCCGCAATTTTCTTTTTATCCGGAATGATAATGACAACTTATGCCCAGGAAGCCATTCCTGCTGCCGGCGGCACTGCAACAGGGCAGGGCGGTTCGGCGAGTTTTACGGTGGGACAAGTGGTTTACACCGTTCTTTCCGGTGAAGGCAATCTGGTGATTCAGGGTGTGCAGCAACCTTACGAAATTTCGGTGGTAACATCTTCCGAAGACATTCCGCTCTCCGGAATTGATGTTCAAGCCTATCCTAATCCAACAACCGATTTTATAACGCTCAGGGTTGATTCTGCACTGAATCAGGATTTGCAGCCGCTTGCCTATGAATTGTTGAATATTGGCGGGCGGGTACTGGAAAAGAAAAATATTTCCGCAAACCATACAAACATTCAGATGAAACATCTTGCACCAGCCACCTACTTTTTAAAAGTTTATCATGTTGTAAAAGCCACATCTTTAAAGCAGTCCTCATCTGTTCAATCCAAAACATTCAAAATCATTAAAAAATAAACTGTTATGAAAAAGTTATATTCAATCCTGGCTTTATTGCTTTTAGCTATTACCGTTTGGGCGCAAAGTCCACAGAAAATGAGTTACCAGGCGGTGGTGCGCGATGAGGGCAATTCCCTTGTTATTAACCGGCCTGTTGGGGTAAAAATGAGTATTGTACAAGGTTCCGGTAATGGGAATACCGTTTATTCTGAACTGTTCAACCCAAATCCCGAAACCAATGCCAACGGGTTGCTGACTCTTGAAATTGGGGGCGGTATTCCGGTTTTGGGTACTTTTTCTGAAATCGACTGGTCAAAAGGGCCCTTTTTTATCCGTACTGAAATTGACCCGTCGGGGGGCAGCAATTACACGGTTAACGGTACCAGTCCGTTGCTGAGTGTGCCGTTTGCGTTGCATGCACATTCGGTGGAAAACGATAAGGTGGACGATGCCGACAACGACCCCAACAACGAAATTCAGCAACTGAGCCTTAACGGAACGTCACTTACCCTTTCCAGAGGGGGTGGCTCAGTAACACTGCCTTCATCGGGCGGGGGCGATAATTGGGGTACGCAATCCGTTGTATCTGACGCAACGCTTGATGGCACCGGTACAAATGCATCGCCGCTAAAACTGGCCGATAATGCTGTTACTGCTACAAAAATTGCCAACAGTGCAGTAACCGGAACAAAAATTGCGCAAGCAGGTGCTTCATCGGGGCAGGTGCTCAAATGGAATGGCACACAGTGGTCACCAGGAGAAGATGAAGCTGGCGAAGGAGGGCTTACTCTGCCGTTTACGGGAAGCGCAGAAAATTCTCCCATTGCTTTTTCTATTTCCGGAGCACTTACTGGAATTTTGGGTGAGTCACTTAATACATTCGACTCAGAATTAAATATCGGTATTCATGGTAAAGCAATAATGAATCAATGGAGCAGAGGTGTTTTTGGTGAAGGAAGTTATGCCGGTATATGGGGAGAATCAAATAATTATGGAGTATATGGCAGAGGAAGTACCGGTATATTTGGAGTTGCTAATAATTCCAATGGGTATTCCGGTTATTTTACCACCGGAAAATTTTATGTACAGGGAAAAGTTGGAATCGGAATCCTTACTCCCGTTACCTCCCTGCATGTGCGCCATGGGGTCCTTGCCACCAATGCACCGGAACCTGTTGAAGGTCTCCGGTTGCATAACAGCGGCGCGAACAACAATTCCTGGACATTATATACCGTAAATTCCAATGGAAATCTGCAGTTCTATGCAAATAATACCCTGCGCGGCACCTTTAGTGCAACCAGCGGCACCTACACCTCGTCGAGCAATCGCCGGCTCAAAACGGATATTACAACACTTGGCGAAGATATTTTGAAACGCGCGTTGCAACTGGAGCCGGTTAGCTACCGGTTTAAAAGTAATCCCCAGTCTGAACCAACCATTGGTTTTATTGCCGAAGATGTACAGCCACTGTTTCCTGAACTGGTGGAAATAACCGGAGAAAACGATGAAAACCTGGGTGTGAATTATGCCGCGTTTTCCGTGGTGGCCATAAAAGCCATTCAGCAACAACAAAAACAGATGGAAGAGTTGCAAAGCGAAAACGAACAGTTGAAAAAACGGCTGGATCGGCTGGAAAACCTGGTGGCTTCAACTGCACAGAAAGGAAACGATTAATTACAGGGAAGTAGCCGGAAGATAAAGGAAATTTTTTACGAAAAACAATCAAATCAAACAAAATCTACAAGGGTGGGGGAAAGAAAGCTGAATATTGCCATTATCGACGATGAACAACACGCCATCGAAACGCTGGTTTACGATTTACACGAGTCGTTTCATGAGAACATTCAGATTGTATTTACAGAAACCAATCCTTTTGAAGGAGCCCGGAAGGTGCGGTTGCTTAAACCGGATGTTTTGTTTCTCGATATGATGATGCCCGGAATGTCAGGACACCAATTGATTAACCTTATTAACGATTTGGAAACAAAGGTTGTATTTACTACGGCTTATCCGGAAATGATAAAACAAAGCAACCCGGCAGATGTACTGGCCTGTTTGCTCAAACCGGTTTCCACCTCCGATTTGGAAAAAATTTTTAGCAAGATATGGAATTCATTAAAAAATAAATAAGCTTCAGAAATTAATTGTAAGGTTTAAAATATTGAATTTTAAAATTTTATATTATGAATAGACTGATTTTTATACTTTCCTTTTTACCGTTGGCTTTTCCTTTTTCTCTGGCAGGAAATGATCAGCAGAAAACGAATTTTGCGCATGTTTCATTTTCTTTTTTTCAAAATGAGTCAACCCTGAATGCTGCGGATTTTGCAGGCAGACTGGATGAACTACTTACCCTCGAAATGGCAACAGAAATTAGTGGTTTCGATGCTTCAAAAGCAGAAAAAGAGCACGAAAACAAGACATCTGCGATTTTTGGCGGAGAAAAAAAGCCGCCCCGCGAGTGCAATTATTTGTGGAACAATGGCCGGACCCGCTCAGTAGCAATGGGTGGAAACACCCTAAATGCTCCTTACAAAGACAAGGTGGCTATTCATTCGCTGTCAAATACCACACTGGAAAGGTTTAAACGAAATTACGGTGCGCTTACCGATGAACAAAAACAGGGGGCCGCAAAAAAGCTGGAAGAGGAAGCTGGCAAAAACAATAATTCCTCAGCCAGCCAGAATATGACGCAAGTGGGAACCGGAATGGTGCAGAATCTTCAGGCTGAAGCAATATCCGGTGTGGGCGATGCCGCCACCTGGTACGAAAATTCCAGTGAATTGAAAGTGCTTTACAGAGGTTTAATCTTTTCTGTGGTGGTTGATATTTCGGACGATAAAGAGGTGAACCGCGAAAAAAGCATAGAACTGGCTAAAAGAATTATTCGGGATAAACTCACTCAAAACAGCAATTAAAACACGGAAAAATACCATTCACTCATTTACGATTGATTAAAATACTTAAATAGCTGATATTCGTTTAATAAAAAATGGAGAAAAATGAAAGAAAGCCAATTTAAAATTATTGCGACACTATTCCTGGGCATTTGGCTAACCGGGTTGCAGGCGCAAACCCTGCGCGTAAAACAAACGGAGGGTACTGAAACAGCCTACTCTCTGGCCGAAATTAGTAAATTGAGTTTTTCCGAAGGAAGCCTTCAGATTACGAATTACGAAAACAACAGCAGTTCCTACGAACTGAGCAATTTGCGTTACCTCACTGTTTCCGACATTCCGGTGGGAATAAATGAACAGGTAAAATTCAGGGAATTGAGCTTAAAAGTTTATCCGAATCCGTTAACCAATCTGCTCACTGTTCAACTGGATGACACCGGCAAAACCAAAAGCAGCATTGAAATTTTATCGGTTAACGGAAAGGTTTTGACAACTCATAATGTTACCGGAATGAAAACAGTGCGTCTGAACCTCAGCCAACTAAAAAAAGGTATATATATCTGCCGCTACAGGAACAGCGAAACAACAAAAACAGCAAAAATTGTTAAAAACTAAAAATTGAATAAAACATGAAGAGTTTACTGATTTCATTTGGCATTTTGCTGGCTGCTATAAGCCACACTTTTGCCCAGAACGACACCATGTATGTAATGAAAAACGGTGTGGTTATCAACAAACAATCGGTTAATCCGTCGGATATTGACAGTATTATTTTTTACGCTCCGCAGGTAACCGCGTTAACCGATGCCGATGGAAATGTTTACGGCACTGTTAATATAGGCACGCAGGTATGGATGAGTGAAAACCTGAAGACGACCAAGTTCAATGACGGTACCGACATACCATTGGTAACCGGTAATACAGAATGGGGAAGTTTAACTACGCCAGCATACTGCTGGTACGATAATGATGAAGAAACGTATAAAAACCTTTACGGTGGGTATTATACCTGGTTTGCAGTAAATACAGGTAAACTTTGTCCGGAAGGCTGGCATGTACCCACCAGGGATGAATGGGCCACTTTGATAGACTATTTGGGCGGTGCAAGTGTTGCGGGAGGAAAATTAAAGACAACGGGCACTGAATACTGGAACAGTCCGAATACCGATGCAACCAATGAATCCGGTTTTTCAGGTCTTCCGGGAAGTCAGCGGCCCAACATTTTCAGCACATTGGGCAACAATGGCCGCTGGTGGAGCAATTCAGAATCTACTACAAATTCATCACATGCTTATGTCCTTTACCATGATGAAGCTGTAATAAGAAGGAACAGCACAACCAAACGAAACGGTTTAAACGTTCGCTGTATAAAGGATTGATTTTATTTACAGTTTATTCATTTTTGAAATCAAACCACAAAATGATCGGATTCCCCTTATCACCGGCATGGCCACGAAAGTGGCCTTTGTTGCTTTTTGACCTTTTTTCACACAAATTCACTTATTGCGAACAACTTCATTGACCTTCTAACGGTCAAAAAAAATTTAAACATACATTAAATTAAAATTGAAAATCAGATTGTTTAATAAAAACTATTTCGTAATTTTCATTCATAAAAGAATTAAATGTATTTATTTCTTTTATGTAATATTATAATCAAATGTTTTTTTATTAACAAAAAAATTAGATGCCTTATGAAGCAGTTAAATTACACTTTGTTATCCTTGTTGCTCACCGGTACTCTGATGATTTTTCAATCGTGCCAGAAGGAAGAGCTGACTGAAATTCAGGAAGAAAATGCAACATGGGATGTGGAATTGAAAAAAGCGGATGCTACACGCACGTTTTACGGACCAACCGTAAAAGTTGGAAATGGCGTAGCCCGCGCCTATGTGAAAGAAAACCGGAATGGTGACCCGGTTGAAGTGGGCTTAAATTTATCAGTTAAAGCGCTGGAAAATTTACCAGACCACCATGCTGATTTTGTTCTGCCTTTTCATCCAAACAAAGGGAAAAGGTTTTACGACCATGTTTTTATTGGATGGGCACCCGAGGGTCATGAACCTCCTGGTGTTTACGATTTACCTCACTTCGATGTTCATTTCTACATTACATCTGTAGAAGATCGGGAGGCAATTGGTGGTCAGCCAGGTTATGATATGATGCCTGCACCGGAATATATTCCGCAGGATTACATTTTGCTGGAGGGAATTGTTCCGCAAATGGGTGCCCATTGGGCCGATGCCCTGGCTCCTGAATTGCCCTGGAACGGAGGCGCAACGTTTACTCATACTTTTATCTGGGGTTCCTATCACGGCGAATTCACTTTTATGGAACCCATGATAACACGGGATTTTCTATTGAGTTTAAGCGAACAGCCGTCAGTAACAGCCGAGGTAAAACATCCTGTAGCATGGCAGCGCGATGGCTGGTATCCTTCTCATTACCGGATGGAATGGACCAACCAACCGGGACAATACACTATAGCTCTGACCGGACTGGAATGGAAGGAAAGCCTGTAGTAAAAGGAAATCGCGACTGAGTTGAAAATAAAAAGTCTGTCGAAATTAATCTAAACTTCCGGCAGGCTTTTTATTCTCAAGATTTTTTTATTTTGCTTATATCCTCTTTTTTCGTGCATTATTCTCCGCTGAAATCGAACCACAGTTTTATCGGATACCCTTCATCTCCACTGTGGCCACGAAAGTGGCCTTTTCCGCTTTTTGGGCCCAACGCATCTGCCTGTTTAAATTTGGTGCCGATGGCCGGAATTTCATACAAAAATGACAGATCGCCTTCGGGGAATGGCGGATGAGTTCCGCCTGCTGTATGTTCCGGTTTTGCTGGCGAAAACAGATGAAAGAATAAGTTTGGTGTTTCAGAAATTACGGTAAAATCCGATTCGGTAGTTTCCAGAGTGGCCCAGTATAAATTACCGTGGTAACCTTTAAATTCGGGATAAACCAGGTTGTTAAAAGTTTCTCCGGTTACAGTGTTGTTGTACGCTTTCTCCCAAACGCCAAAATTGCTGCCTTTTATTCGGTTTTTCCAAACCCGGTAAGGCCCGCGGCCCATCCATTTTACGCCGGTACATTTCACTTCGGGGTAGTTGAATGAAATACCAATAAAATCAACATTGGCAATTCCCCTTCGCAGCGGACTTGCTTCCAGTTTCAATAAACTGTTTTTGTGTAAAGTCCAGGTCATTTTTTCAGGAAAATTGTCGGTTGAAATTTCAAAGACGAAATTTCCTTCTGCATCTTTATGCCAGTATGTACTGTTGATTTTCGATTCCGCTCCTTCCGGCACCGGACCGCCGTTTAACGACACTACTCCTTTTTTATTTTTTATTGTAAGAAGCGTTCCGTCAGCTTTTGAAAAAGAAATTTCAAGGCCATTTACCGATGCAGTTACTGCATTTGTGTTTTCCAGAACAGTGATTTCATTTTCCTCACCGGCAAGTATTCCTTTTATTTTTTCTGCCTTTTCCCATGTTTGTATCACCGGCCAGCTCCAGGTATATAGTTCGTTGCCGTGTGGGTCGGTTGCAGTAAAAAGAAAGATGTCGGCATCATTGAGCGATTCGCCCAAATCAATTTCCACCAACGATGTTTCACCGGGCTGTGCATCCGGTCCCGGAAAGGTTCCGCTTCCGGTAATTTCTTCGTCTTCCGGGTTGAGTTTAGTTTTAATCGCCTGCCAGCCGAAAGAACAATCTGCCAGACTTGTATAAATAAATTTGTTTTCCAGGAACAGTTTGCCGTTCCACTTGGGGTTAACGGTTACCGGTTTTACCTGCACCGGCGACCAAATTTCTTTCACGGTGTAAAAGCTGCCCTCCTTTTCACGATGCGGTCCCAAAATGCCGTCGGGTGCGTGGTTCCCGTCCGCATCGTAAACTGTGCCGGGTTTGTCGGTCCGAAGAACGGCTTCATCTGTAAAAACCCACAAAAAAGCTCCGGCATGCAAGGGTGAGGATTGGTGACTTCGCCAGAACTCTTCCAGGCCTGCACCATTTCCTCCATCGTATAAACCATGTAAAAACTCGGTGGGCATAAACGAGTCGTTTCCAAAAACAAAACGGCCAGTGGCATAATCGAACGCCGGATAGTGGTGTGTGTCGGCGCCGTTGCGCAACAGCCACGGGTAAATAACAGGCCTTTTCTGAATGTCATATACATGAAAATTCTTTTCATTGTAGAAATCCCAGCCTCCCTCGTTGCCATGATTCCAAATAACCACACTTGGGTGATTATGGTCTTTCAAAACGGTTTCCTTCACAAGTTTTGGCCCCACAATGGTATCGTATTCATCCTGCCAGCCGGTTACTTCATTCATAACAAAAAGCCCCAGCGAATCGCACAGTTCCAGGAAACGTTTATCAGGCACATAATGGGAGCTTCGAACCGCATTCATGTTCATTTCTTTCATAAGTTGAATGTCGGTAAGATGGTTTTCTTCACTAAGTGCACGGCCGGTTTCAGGCCAGAACGAGTGACGGTTCACCCCCTTAAAAACCACCTTCTCGCCGTTCACATAAAATCCATCGTGTTTGCGAAGCTCCACTGTCCGAAAACCAATTCGTTCGGTAACCTCGTGCAACAATTCATCATCTTTTTTCAGGCTGATCTTCATGTTGTACAGATTTGGCCACTCGGGATTCCATGGTTGTATGTTTTCAAATTCTCCGGATATCATTTTTTCGGTTGTCCCTTTGGGAATTTCATCCTGAACAATTCCGGCCATTTTATTTCCTCTTAAATCGAAAAGTTCAACAGATACGGAATAGTCCGATTTGGATTCATTCAGCACTACGAACATTTCGAATGACCCGTCGGCTTTGGCATTGATGGCTGAGCGTGAAAGATGAATTTCAGGAAAAACTTCCAGAAATACCGGTCGGAAAATGCCCCCGAAAATCCAGAAATCAGCCTGGCGTTCGGCTTTGTTTACCGATTCGTTGGAAGAATGTTTGGCTACATCCACCTCCAGCAAATTAGTTCGGCCATATCTCAGCAGTTTACTGATGTCATATTTAAACCTGTAAAATCCACCCTGATGTTTTTCGCCGGCCAGCTTTCCGTTGATTTTAACTTCGGTGTCAGTCATCGAACCGTCGAAAACAATGTTTACAGTTTTGCCCCTCCATTCGCGCGGAACCTCAAATTCGTACCTGTATAAACCGTGTTCTTTTCCCAGCTTTTTGTCTTCATTGCGCCAATCGTGGCCGTAGTTGTAGGTTCCAAAACCCTGCAATTCCCAGTTCGAAGGTACAGGAATGGTTGTCCACTCATCGCTGTTTCGGCCGTCGGTACAGTAAAATTCCCAGTCCACTGTGTTTTCAGCATCTGTTCCGGAAAGGTAAATGATCTGGGTGGGTTGGGAGAAGGCGCTGGTATTTAACAGGAAAAAGAGCGATAATAACAGTTGAAGAATTCGTTTCATTTTTAAGACTTTATATTTAAGATTGAAAAATTATTTCTGATGTTTTGGTCAAAAATAAAATTTTTAAAATAACCTTTTTTTGAGAAATTGATTTTAAATCTGTTGCTTTTTATAAATCCGGAATCAAAATCCGGATTTGCCAAAAAAATCAATATTGCCCGGTAAAATAATTTTTTATCCCGCCGGGACTTCCGCTGGTCTTACAATAATCTTTTTACTTTCTACTCAATTTTGCTTCCCCACCAATTATTTCCTGGGTCAAAGTCTTTGGAAAGAAACTCCAGCCGTTGCTTTTCAAGTTGGGGCAGACGTACCGTCCGAACCCGTTCCAGATGTTCTTTTTCCAGATTTTCGCTGTATTCCGGATCTTTTTCAGGAAAACGGGCGCCAACCTCATTCAAATAAGCAAAAAGTTGTTTGCTAAGTTGTTTGGCCAATTCAGAATTTTCAGCCGAAACATCGGTGGTTTCTTCCACATCGGTTTTCAGGTTGTACAGTTCTTCGCGACCATCTTCGTAATAATGAATGAGTTTCCAGTCGCCCAACCGGATGATGGACGATGGTTCGCCGCCCTGATTGCCGTAATGCGGGTAATGCCAGATGAGCGGACGTTCGGGAAAAGTTCCTCCGTTGAGAACCGGTACTAAACTCATTCCGTCATTGTGTTCATTCGGCTTCAGTTCGGCACCAGCCAGTTCCAGCAGGGTGGGGTAGAAGTCACTTCCTGTAACCGGTACTTCCGATTTTTTCCCGGCAATTTCCAGCCAGGGAACTTTGATGAAATAAGGTTCGCGAATGCCACCTTCAAACTGGTAACCTTTTCCTGCCCGTAATGGTTTGTTCGATGTGGCAAATGCATCGCCGGCAGCCACTCCGCCATTGTCCGAAGTAAAAATAACAATGGTATTTTCTGCCAGCCCCAGTTCGTCAAGAGCTTTCAAAACCACGCCCACGGCATCGTCCATGGTTTCTAACAGTCCGGCATAAACCGGATTGTCCTGTACCTGCCGGATGGGAAGAAAGTGGCCCATTTCAAATCCGGTTTCAGCAATGCCCATCTCCTCGGCTTTCGCTCTGTATTTGGCCCATTTTGCCTGCGTGGTTTGCAGGGGTGCATGAACGGCATAAAACGAAAGGAAAGCGAAAAAGGAAGTGTCTTTGTGTTCTTTTAAAAAATCGGCTGTTTCGTGTGCCAGCCGCATGGTGAGGCTTTCGCCGTCGGGACCGCTTTCGAGCCTCGGATTTTCCCATGGGGCATAAAAACCGCCCATGGGGCTTCCCTTGTCCCAGCCGCCTTTGTTGATATCGAAACCATGATCTTCAGGCCAGGAACCTTCACTACCCAAATGCCATTTTCCGGCGAAAAAAGTTTTGTAGCCGGCTTCTTTTAATGCTTCCGGCAGGGTTGTGTATTCATGCGGCAGGTTGTGCACATATTCGGGAGGAAGCAATTTATTGAACCTTCCGGCTTTTCGCCACTCTTCTCCCGTGCGGGCGCCAATCCAGTCGGTAATGCCGTGGCGGGCTGTAAATTTGCCACTCATAATACTTGCCCGTGAAGGACTGCAAACCTGGCAATTGGCATAGCCATCAGTAAAAATCATTCCCTCGTTGGCAATCCGATCAATGTGGGGCGTTTCATAGAATTCACTTCCCATCACGCTCATGTCGTGATAGCCAAAATCGTCAGCAAGAATGAACACGATGTTGGGCTTTGTGGGTTTCGAATCTTGTTTTTGACCATTTTGGCAGGAAGCCAGTAGGCAAGCAAAGGCCACCAGAATTAAAGTTGTTTTATTCATGACATTACTATTTTATCTGCGTAATCTGCGGGAGATAAATTTTGCCCACTGATTGCCGCGGATGGATTTTATTGGAGATATGTCCCCGATTCAAACGTAAATATTTCTGATTCAGTTCTGGCATTGTTCATTAGTTCCAGCATTTCTTTCACCAGTTCCGGATTTTCGTCCGCCACGTTGTTTTTTTCACCAATATCGGTTGAAAGATTATACAATTCTGTCGTTGTTTTTTCAGGATTAAATACATTGTACTGCAACAGTTTCCAGTCGCCTTTGCGCAGCGCCTTCCGTCCTCCGAGCTCATGAAATTCCCAGTACAAGTATTCATGTTTTTCTTGATTATCTTTTTTTCCCGAAAGGGTAGGAAGGAAGGAAATGCCATCCGTATTTTCAGGAACTGTAGCACCAGAAATTTCGGCCAAAGTTGGGAAAACATCCCAGAAAGCCGAAGGGTGGTCTGTTTCAGTTCCGGGAGCGATTTGACCTTCCCAGACGGCAATCATCGGCACACGGATACCGCCTTCGTATAAATCGCGTTTGTAACCTTTTAGCGGACCGTTGCTGTTAAAATAATCGGGGTCGGCACCGCCTTCCTTATGCGGCCCGTTGTCGGAAGTAAAAACAATTAGCGTATTTTCATAAACTCCCAGTTCCTTAAGTTTAGCCACAATTTCGCCAACCTGCATATCGAGGTAATCAATCATGGCTGCAAAAGCAGCATGCGATTCCGGTTGCGAACCGTAAGGACCATTTCTGAAATTTTCACCATCATCCACGCCTTCATAGTTTTTTTCAGGAAGAAATTTGCCCCGGTATTTTTCCATGTATTCCTCCGGTGCATACAATTCGGCATGAGGAATGATGGAAGGATAATACATAAAAAATGGTTTGTCATGATTATCTTCAAGAAACTTTAAAGCATATTCCTGAATGACTTCAGGGCCGTATTCTCCAGTTTGTTTACCTTCGTTTCCTTCCAGCATAATTTTTTCCTGGTTGTGCCACATGTGGTAAGGATAATAATGATGCCCGATACGCTGGCAATTGTACCCAAAAAATTCATCGAATCCCTGGTTGTTTGGATCGCCTTCGGAACCGGGATAACCAAGGCCCCATTTTCCAAAAGCGCCGGTTACATAACCTGCATCCTGCAGCGCTTCAGCCAATGTAAATGCTTTTGCTTCCAGCGGATGTTGTCCTTCGGGTTGAATCTCTTTATTGCCGCGGATAAATGTGTGTCCGGTGTGCTGGCCGGTCATTAACGACGAACGGGATGGCGCACAAACCGTTGAACCGGAATAGTGCTGGGTGAATTTCAATCCACTTTCAGCCAGTTTGTCGATGTTGGGCGTGGAAAAGAGTTCCTGGCCATAGCAGCTTAGATCGCCGTAGCCCAAATCGTCGGCCAGAATGTAAACGATGTTGGGTTTTGTTTCTACTTGCTGTTTTTCTTTTGGGCTGCTACACGCCCCAATAGCGAAAATGAATATCAGTTGAATGATGAATAGTTTTGTATTTTTCATTTTTTAGTAATTATATAGTTTGTTACAACGCTTTGCGCATCTGCGCCTTTGTGTGCTAAAATTATCAATGCTTCCCAAACGGAAAATCCTCCGACGATGTTCTTGCCGATTCTAAAAGTTGCAGCAATTTCGAGGTGATTTCAGGATTTTCTTCTGCAACATTGTTTTCTTCTCCCGGGTCACTTTCCAGATTATACAATTCTGTTGTGGTTTTTTCAGGCGTAAACACATCGTACCTCACCAGTTTCCATTCACCCTGACGTAGTGCAAGCCTGCCGTTTTTTTCATGGAACTCCCAGTACAAGTAATCATGTTTTTTTTGATTTCCTTCACCCAGCAAACTTGGCAGAAACGAAATTCCATCTATATTTTCCGGAGTTGGCGCATCAATTAAATCGGTAAACGTTGGCAACACATCCCAAAAAGCCGAAATATGATCTGACTTACTTCCGGGTTCAATTTTTCCAGGCCAGCGCACCAACATCGGAACGCGGATTCCACCTTCGTACAAATCGCGTTTGTAGCCTTTAAACGGTCCATTGCTATCGAAATAATCGGGGTCGGCACCGCCTTCCAGATGTGGGCCGTTATCAGAAGAAAATATAACAATGGTATTTTCGTCAAGCCCCAGCTCTTTTAGCTTCAACAAAATTCCTCCCACCTGATCATCCAAAAGATTAATCATGGCTGCAAAGGCCGCGTGCGATTCGGGTTGCGAGCCGTAGCCGCCGGTTTTGTATCTCGGTGCTCCTTCATCTGCGCCTTTGTATTCTTTTTCGGGAAGAAATTTTCCACGGTATTTTTCCAAATATTCTTCAGGCGCAAACAATTCGGCATGAGGAATTACCGACGGATAATACATAAAAAACGGTCTGTCCTTATTATTCTCTAAAAATTTCAGAGCCTGCTCGTGAATTGGGATTGGCGCATACGTTCCCTCGCCGTTTCCGGCATTATCGTCCAGCCAAACCGTATCCTGGTTGTGATTTAAAAACCGGGGATAATAATTGTGCGCCAGTGTTTGGTCGTTGTAGCCAAAAAACACATCAAATCCCTGGTTGTTCGGGTCGCCTTCCGAGCCCGGATACCCAAGGCCCCATTTGCCAAAGGCGCCGGTTGCGTAGCCGTTTTCCTGTAAAATTTCAGCCACGGTAAATGCACCGGCAGCCATGGGCCAGTTCCCTTTATCGCCATCGCGTTTATTACCGCGGATGGGCGTATGGCCGGTATGCTGCCCGGTAAGCAAAACCGAACGTGACGGCGAACAAACCGTTGAGCCGGCGTAATGTTGCGTAAAAGTAATCCCCTCTTTTGCCAACCGATCGATATTTGGCGTTTGGAAATGCGATTGCCCCTGACAACTTAAATCGCCGTAACCCAGGTCGTCGGCCAGAATGTAAACAATGTTTGGTTTTTGGGATAAATTTTCTTTTTTAGGTTGATTCTGACAAGACCATAAAACGATGAAAATGCCGGCAGCTAGAAGGATGATTGATTTTTTCATGAGAAGAAACACTTTTATAAATTTCAAATTAATGACGATAAAAACCTTAAAAATACAAATTGAATTATAATTCTTTACTTTGAATAGCAATAGTTTCAGATTTCAGTCCTTTCCCATTCACCTTCAACTCAATTTCGCCGGCTTCTTCGAGTGACTGAACCGTTATCACCAGTTTACTGCTAAACGCTTTCATCGTGGGAAGGTGGAACATTTCCAATGAAGTAGGGTCGCCGTTGCAAACTACTTTAAATTTCCCTGCGCCAAAAACGTCAAAATTGAGCTGATTGTCTGCATTCGGACAAAGATTTCCATCTTTATCAACAACTGAAACGGTAATATAACTCAGGTCTTTTCCATCGGATGCAATTACGCTGCGGTCGGCTTCCAGTTTCAGGCGATGTGGTTTTCCGGCGGTGTGCATTTCTTTTTCAGCCACCGGATTTCCATTGTCGTCAAACGCCACCACTTTAACTGTTCCCGGTTCGTATTTCACATCCATCCACATCAGCCGGTAGCGGTGTTGCAGGGTTTTGTCCTTTGTTTTGGTTTGAATGCCCTGGCTCTTGCCGTTCACAAACAGTTCGGCACTGTTGTAATTGGTATAAACAAAAACCGGTGTGGTTTTACCTTCACGGCCTTCCCAGTTCCAGTGGGGCAGAATGTGAAGCGTTTCATCTTTGGTATTCCAGCGACTGCGGTAGAGGTAATACCGGTCTTTGGGAAGTCCGGCTAAATCGCAAATGCCAAAATAGGAACTACGCGAAGGCCATGCTTCGTTGTACGGAGTGGGTTCGCCCAGGTAATCGAAACCGGTCCATACAAATTCGCCAATTACCCAGTCGTAATCGTCCTGCCACACAAAATCTTCATCCGGCACGTTCGACCAGCGGCAGGCCTCCAGGTCGTATGACGAACTTTGAAAATCATCATACGTTTTGTGTTTGTATTCTTCCACCGGGAATTTGTAAATGCCGCGTGAACTTACTGTTGAGGCTGTTTCTGAACCGAGAATAAATCCTTGCGGGAAAACCTCGTAAGCTTCGTTGTAAAGTGGCAGACGGTAGTTCAGACCCGGAATATCGAAAATTGCCCCGAACCCGTTTTTCATGGTATTGGCTACCTGGTCCATTCCCACGGTAACGGGGCGGGTTGGGTCTTCGCGGTGGAAAATGTCCTGCAGCCATTTGGCGCGCTTTACGCCTTCATTTCCCCACTGGTCAGGGACTTCATTTCCGGCACTCCACATTACAATGGAGGGATGATTCCGGGTGGCGCGAACCAGGTTCACCACATCTTTTTCGGCCCAGTCGTTAAACCAGCGGTTGTAACCGTTTTCCACTTTTGGCCGGGCCCACTCATCAAAACTTTCGGCCAGCATCAGGATTCCCATTTCATCGCAAAGTTCCACCTGTTCGATGGAGGGCATGTTGTGGGCCGAGCGAATGGAATTAATTCCCATGTCTTTTAGAATGGTGAGCTGCCGTTTAAGCGCTGCCCGGTTTATGGCGGCTCCCAGTGGTCCCAAATCGTGGTGCAGGCAAACCCCTTTGAATTTGGTGACTTCGCCGTTCAGCACCAGTCCTTTTCCACGTTCATATTCAATAGTCCGGATGCCAAAGCGAATGGTTTGTTCGTCTTTCAGCTCATTGTTTTGGTACAATTTCAGGGTGGCAAAATAAAGGTTGGGCTCCTCCAAATCCCAAATTTTAGGATGGGGAACACCGATGTTTTGTTCCATCCGGTTGCCGAATATTTTATCTGTTGATTCAGTGGCAACTACTTTTCCATCTGCATCTTTTATTTCGGTTACCAGCTTTACAAGTTGTCCGTTCACTTCTGTTTTAATGTTCACCTGTGCCATTTCTTCCGAAACAAAAGGAGTGGTAATGAATGTTCCCCAGTGATTAAAATTCACTTCATCTTTTACAATCAACTGAACTTTGCGATAAATACCGGCGCCCGGATACCAGCGCGATGAGTAGGCCAGGTTTTCCAGCCGGACTGCCAGTAAGTTTTCTTCGCCTTTTTTTAAATATTCAGTTATATCGAAATAAAAATAAGCATATCCGTACGGATGATTTCCCACTTTTTCGCCGTTAACCCAAACGTGGGCATCGCTCATGGCGCCGTCAAAAGTGAGCAGCACTTTTTTGCCTTTTTCGAATTCAGGAACTTCAAATGTTTTCCGGTACCAGCCCACTCCGATGTGCGGCAATGCCCCGGTGCGGCCGGTCCGCAGTCGGGCTTCCTCTTCCATGTCCTGCTCCACAAGCACTTTTTGCGCATCAATTTCTTTATCGAACGGCCCTTTAATCGCCCAATCGTGAGGCACTGAAACTGTTTCCCAGTTGGAGGTATTTAACTCTGGTTTTTCAGCACCTTTAACATCTTTGTTGATGAATTGCCAGTCGTCTTCGAGAAGGATAACTGTGCGTGGTGAAATGTTTTGAGAAAAACTTGTGGTTACAATTAAAAGCGCAATAATTGTCAGGAAAATTTTTTTCATGGTAATCGGTTTATGAATAATTTCGGTAATCAAAGAGAAATCTTTTCTCTGTACCTGCTAACACATACAAAAATAGCCGGAATTTTAAACTGCCTGTTCTCAATGTGTGCTTTTTTGGAATTTTATTTTGTTCTTTTATCTTGTGTAACATCTTTTTTTCATTATTTAACTTTTGAAAGTTTACGATAAGAATAGGCGTTGTTGTTGCCAGGCCCGGAAAAAATCAGAAATCAGAACAAACCCTCAGTTTTTTAGATAGAAACATATAAGCAATTTGAGAAATTACTTTCAGCTTTTTGCCTGATTATTATTTAACAAAACTAAATATTTTTGAATTGCATAAGCCGTTAAATATAAAATGCAAAATGGAAGAAAGGACTTTTTTTTATAAACTTTTGCTTGATGGCCATTTCGATTTTTGCCATGAAGATTGTGTTTTGAAAGATTTCAGTAAAATGTCACTGTCAGAATTGATAGAAAAGTCGCAATCAATGAGTCAGGTGGAACTTAAAACAATAATTCGCAAACATGAAGAATGTTTGAAAAACTATTGGCACAAATATGCAAGCTAAGGCTGTTTTTGAATTCTGTTTTGCAATTTCCATTGTAAATTCAATTACCAGTTATCGGTTCTGAAAGGCGCTGCCGGAAGTCCTTCTTTATTAGATTTGCCTCTTCCGGATTGTCGGCCCAGGCATAAAGCAAAGCAGCCGGATTTTTTACATCAGGGTTCCAAACAATTACTTTGTTTCCTTTTATTTTTGCTTTTGCCCAGACAAATTTTTTGACTTTTCCTGCAACGGCAAAGTGTTTGAGTTTCTGTGAGCCTTGTTTCAAAAGGCCGCTACCCACATTTGAGAAAGTTACTATTGCCTTTTTATTTCGGGTCCAGCCCATTCCCAGATTTTAACATCAGTATTTCGTTGCAAAACCATACCGTCGCTAACAAGTTTGGGAAGTTAAACCTGGCCAAAACCAACACCTGAGAGAACAAGGAGAATTCCGGTAAAAACGGAGTTGTATTTTTGAATCATTAAAAAATTTTTCAAAAATTATCGAATTGTTCCAGGTTCAGTTTCAAATCATATTTTTGGTTGGAATAATACATTTCGTCCCAGTTGGTTTCCTCTTTCGATGTGGCACTCATTCTTCCCAAAATAGCCGACAGGGTTGATGTTGCTCCGGAATGGGCTTCATTTATCAGGTTGCCGGATTCAATGCTTTGAATAAATGCCTTCACTTTGTTGGGGGTGGAATCGTACAACGCCGAAGTGAAAGCTCCGGCAGCCCGCTGCTGTTCGGTAGGTTCACCTTTTACCACACCCGAATCCCACGGATTGTCACCTTCGATGTAAACGCCACGGCTGTAATGCGCTTCAGCAATTCCTTTGGTGCCGATGAACCTGGCGCAAACATCATTAAATTTTGGCCCGAACTGCGTTGAGTGGAGGCTCACATTTCTTTCGTTTGGATAGCCGTAAATCACCTGATAATTGGTAAAGGTATCGCCAAAATCGGGTTCGCCTTTGCGGTTGCCCATTCCAAATGCATTGCCGGGTTTTTCATTCAGTACCCAGTTGCACACATCAATCATGTGAATGCCCTGGTCGAGCAGAATTCCACCGGAAAGCTCGCGAAAATGAAAATGATTTCGAATCATAAACTCTTCGGGGGAATTTCCCGGCGGCTGCTTTTTTCCGCTTCCGGAAGAGATGTAATAGAGTTGAACATTGACTACCTCGCCAATGTCGCCGCGGCGGATGCGTTCGGCCATTTCGATGTAAGGCGTGGCATGACGAATCTGAAATCCGATAGCTACACTGACTTTCCCATCGGCTTTTTGTCCTGCCCTGATAACCTGTTTGCAACCGGCCACGTCGGGAGCCACCGGTTTTTCGCAGTAAACATGCTTGCCGGCATCAACTGCAGCTTCCAGAAAATCGGGGTGCGTGTAGGCCGGCGAAGAAACCAGAACGGCATCCACTCCGGGGTCATTTAATAGTTCGAGGTAAGCTCGCGAGCCTCTGAATATTTTGGTCGGGTTAATTTTTACTCCGTTGTTTTTCAGGTTCAGTTCATTAAACTTTGGTTGGGCATTTTCCAATTGGTAGCCAAACAAGTCGGCCATGGCAAAAATACGGGCATTGGTGTGGTTCACCATGTCAGAAATGACTGCTGTTCCCCGGTTTCCGCAGCCGATAATTCCCATTCGAATGGCAGAATTGGCCGATGTTCCGAAAACCGTTGCAGGTTTTAAAATGGTAAATGCGGAGAGGGCTGCAGTGCCGGTGATAAACTTTCTTCGGTTGATGGTTTCCATAGTTATTGATTTAAGGTTGAAATATACGAACTAATTTTGAAATGGTGCAGGAGCGTAAAAACTTATAAAACTCAAATAAAATTCAGTAATTTTTGCATAGATAATCGAAAAGTTTTCGATTATCTGTGTAAATATTGCTATCCAGGTTGATTCAATTCAACTAAATAAAAAAGCCGGGCAACAGCCCGGCATCAATGCAAATTAGGGTATATGCTGTGTTAAAACAACCTTTTGAATCCAACCACATTTTTCACTTCGGCCAGGGTTTTTGAGGCCGACTCGCGTGCTTTTTCAGCACCTGTTTTTGCAACCTGTGCAAGATACGAATCATTTTCCAAAATGTCAATAATCCGGTCGCGGATAGGTGAGGTGTAAGCTATAATATCCTCAGCCAGTTGCTTTTTCATGTCGCCGTAACGAATCTCGCAATTGTTGTAAAGTTCGTTAAAATGGCCTACGGTTGAAGGCTCCGAAACAATTTCCATAAGCGTAAACAGGTTTTGGATAGGTTCGGTTTTTTCCTGGTTCATTTCGGTTGGGCCAGAGTCGGTGACTGCGCGCATCACTTTTTTCCGAATGGATTTCGGGTCTTCGAACAGATTGATGGCGTTTCCTTCCGATTTACCCATTTTGCCACTGCCGTCCAAACCGGGAACTTTTATCATGTCTTTCCCGTCGAATGTGTAAGGCTGCGGAATGGGAAACACTTTCTTTTTGTACATGCGGTTAAAGCGTTTGGCAAATTTCCGGGCCATCTCCAGGTTTTGCTCCTGGTCTTTTCCCACGGGCACAAAATTGGCCTTGTGAATAATGATATCGGCAGCCATCAGCACGGGATAGGTTAGCAGGCCGGCATTTACATTTTCGGGTTGCTGGCGCGCTTTGTCTTTAAACGAAGTGGTGCGCTCCAGTTCTCCCAAATAAGCATTCATATTCAGAATGGTATATAATTCAGTCACTTCCGGGACATCGCTCTGAATGTAAATGGTGGCTTTTTCAGGGTCAATTCCGCAGGCCAGATATTCGGCAAGCACCTGTTTAACCCCGTTCTGAAGGTTTTCGGGTGTGGGGTGTGTGGTTAATGAATGGAGGTCGGCAATAAAAAAGAAGCAGTTAAAATCTTCCTGCATGCGTACAAAATTACGCACTGCCCCAAAATAATTTCCGAGGTGCAGATAGCCTGTTGGCCTTATCCCGCTGAGAACTGTCGGTTTTTTTGTCATTTTTTTTAATCTGAATTTTTCAGGTCACAAAAGTAAAAAAATTGTGGATGAATTCAGTAAAGTAAAATTTAGATACTTTTGCCCCCGATAACAGAAATTTGCATCATGCCAAAAATACGGGTTACCAAACGGTTTCATTTCGAAATGGCGCACACACTTTACGAATACGACGGGCTGTGCCGCAACATCCACGGGCATTCCTACAACCTGGAAGTAACGCTGGCCGGCCAGCCGCGCAATGAACCCGGCCACCCCAAAGACGGCATGGTGATGGATTTTGCTGATTTGAAACATCTCGTCAAATCAAAAATTGTTAATCAGTTCGATCATTCGCTTATGGTAAATAAACTGGTTCCTAAAGAGCAAATTGAACTATTGCGGAAAACATCTGAACGGATTATTTTAGTCGGTTTCCAACCCACCACCGAAAATATTGCCACCCACATTGCCGGCATCCTTCAGCAACACCTGCCCTCCGGGGTGGAGTTGTTCAGCATTCGCCTTTACGAAACTGTGACTTCGTTTGCCGAGTGGTTTGCCAGCGATAACGAAAGCTAATTATTTCCCTTCCTTTAAAATTGCTTTTTTTCTCATTGTGAGTTGTTTAAAAAGTTGTAAATTGTTTCAGGCTGTACAACAAATTAAAAGGCCATGGAAAAATTTCTGATTCTTTCTGCAACCGGCCCCTGGTACGAGTTTTTTTATAATCTGGCACTTTTTGTTGCCCTTGGCGTTTTAATTTTTGAAGGCTGGAAAAGAAAGTTTCCCATGTTAAAATGGGTTCTTTTACTAATAATTTCACGAATTTTATTTATTGCAGGCACCAAAATCGTAACCATTCCGGGTTACGACTGGATGCTACTGTTTACCCAGTTCCGTCTGCCCGAAGCTCCGGGAAAATCATTGCTGGGCGGACTGCTGTTTGGCGGAGCTGGGTTACTGGCCGGATGTTACTTTTTAAAGTTTAAACGAAACATTACAGATGCTTTTGCTATTGTTTTGCCACTTGGGATTGCTATTCAGCGCATGGGTTGTTTTTTAACCGGCTGCTGCTTCGGAAAAACCTGCTCGCTTCCGTGGGCTGTTCAGTACCCGGTAAATACTCTGCCCCATTACCACCAGTTTAACGACCAGCTTATTTCTTATCCCGATGCACTTTCCCTCCCGGTTCATCCGGTTCAGTTATATGAAATGGGCGGCATGCTGGCCGCCTTGTTTTTGCTTTTTTATTTCAGAAAAAAACTGAAAAGAGACGGAAGTTTGTTTTTGTTTTCACTCATATTGATTTTTACTGTGCGCTTTGTGACCGAATTTTTCAGGGATGCACATGCCCATGCTATTGGTGGGGAAATGACAGGATTGCTCAATACAACTCAAATTTTTTTAATCCCTGTAATTCTGTTGGTATTTTTTATTCTAAGGTTTCGCGAAAAGCACATTTCAACAGGTTTTCAAACCATTTCCGGAAAGGACATTCCCTTAACACCGGCATTTTTGCTTTTTTTTCTGTTGGCTCTGGTCTTTTTTACACTGAAAAACTGGTTTACATTTCCCGAAAGAGTTGCCCTGATTTTAACATTTTTAGTAGCCTTTGGGATTTTCGGTTTTCAATTTATTGGTCAGTTTTACAGAGCGCCTTACAAGTGGGCTTACCTGGCAGGGTTTGTATTGCCGTTTTTTCTGATGGCTCAAACTTTGCCCTATTCTTCATCCGATTCGGTGTATGTGAAAAAATACAAGTCGCTGAAATTTGGAATAGCCACCGGAAAATTTGAAAACAGCCACAACATTGGCACCGGTGATGGGTGCGACCGGGTAAGCCAAACGGAATATTTTAAACAGAAATATACAGTGGCAGCGGCTGCCCTGGAGTTTACCGAGGAACAACCGATTGCCCGAACCGAATTTACATACGGAGCCAAACTAATGCTGGGCTCCCATAATGAAACCCGCATCTCTGATAACAAGGAAAAAAATTCCTTTTTGGTGGGTGTAACTCCTTATGCCTCGTGGGAAAGCAACTGGCTGGGATTTGGCGGTGGACTTCATTTTGGTAACTTAAGTTTTATTACGGAAAATTTACAGAAGGATGGAAGTGGCCGTCCTGAATCCGGGAGTACCTTCGTTCCTGTTTATCCGCAGCTTTACATGCGTGCCGGACTCCGGAGATGGATTTTTGCCGAATACCGGCTGGCAGACCATTTCCCGTCTGCACTTCCGGGTTTCAGGCAGCAACTGGCTTTGGGTACCGGACTGGGTTTGGATAACGGAACCAACCTGCGACTGGGTTTTAATACCGATGCTATTTATTTTCTGTCCGGTCGTTTTCCCATTGAAAATAAAATAGTACTGGAACCTATGGTATTATGGGGAAAATTTCCCATCTACAACTATCCGGATACGGAAAAATATTCCTACCAGTTTTCGTTTGGCTTAAGTTATCGTTTTGGACATTCCGAAGGGTACAGAAGTCCGAGGTGAAAAATCATCATGAATTTACGGAAAATAAAACACCTCATTCCATTATCCTGAAGGTGTATTGTCGCATTTTTTTCTACTTTTGAAGGCAGACGTTTCAAACCTCTTGTTGCATACACCGGCGCAGGACACTAAGTTTTTGATTTACTAATTCCGGAAATATGAAACGAGCATGTAAGATATTTACGCCCAAGAGAATAATTAAAATACATGCGAGTTCCATACTATACCTTAGAAAACAAACAATTTTAATAGTATGAAAAAAATTGCTGCAATAGCCGTTTTGGTTGTTTTGTTCGCGTGCAGCGACAAAAACCTGAACCAACCCGATCCCGTTGAATTTTATTTTGACTTTGCACAGGGTACCGATGGCTGGACCGGCGACTTTGCCGATTACCCGGTTGGAGAGGAGCACTTTTATGATCTGGTATTTGAGCACGATACGCTTCCCGAACCGCTCGACCAAAACCAGTTTGCTCTTAAACTTTCGGGAAATAACCACAGCGACGATCTTTTTATGTTTGCCAAACGAAAAGTTTCGGGGTTGGAGCCCAACACGGTATATTACATCAACTTTACGCTGGAATTTGCCACAAACGTTCCGGATGGAACAATGGGCGCGGGCGGCAGCCCGGGCGAGTCGGTTTATATTAAAGCAGGTGCCACCACCACCGAACCCAAAAAAGAAAAGGATGGAGATAACTTTTACCGCATGAACATCGACAAAAACAACCAAAGCCAGAATGGCGAAGATATGGTGGTTATCGGCGATTTTTCAAACGATACCGATCTGGAAGAGTACACCTTGAAATCCGTAAGCAACGAATCTCCCTTTGGCGCTGCAACCGATGAAAACGGTAACCTGTGGTTAATTATAGGTACCGACTCCGGTTTCGAGGCCACCACAACCATTTACTACAATTCTGTAAAAGTGGAGTGCTTTTAAAAACGTCTGAATCCGCTGGCACTGAAAGGATGGCATCCCTTTTCTTCAAAGTAAGGGATGCCATCCTTTTTAGTTTTTCAGGGTAGGTTAAATCCAGGCTAATCAACCATGGTGGGCAGTATTGATCTGCCATGCGGAAAAATTTATAACATAAGATTAAATATTTCGTATGAACCAACATAAAAATGATTGAATCATGAAAAAATATATTTCCCTGTTGTTATTCCTTATCGCCACCTCGCTAACAGCGCAGGAACCCATTATAGTTAAATTGGAAAACCGGCCATCGTCGCTGGGAATTCAGCCTGCCTTTGAAGTTATGGTTCCGCAGGCAACACAAAATGAGGCCATTGATTTGTGGAAAAAAACCATTAATCCGCCGGCGCTGTTTAAAAAAACTTCGAAAATGAAAAAAGTGAAGGATGAATGGCTGGTAAACAATGTACTGGTGGATGAAATTGCTCCCTTTCCGCTGGATGTTATTACACAGGTTTCAACGTTTCCGGGGCATATTTATGTTCGAATATTTTTTCAAAACGAAAACGGATTTCTGGGAGCCGATTCCACACAGCAAACTGATGCTGCTATCCAATTTGTTCGCGATTACGGAGTTGAACTCTACCGATTGGCTGTGGAAAAAGAGCTCAGGGCCGAAGAACGCCGGCTGAAATCTTTTGAGCGCGACCTCAACCAACTCATCAGGAAAAATAAATCATACGACAGGAAAAAAGAAGATGTGGAACATGAAAGGGAAACACTTCAGGAGGAAGCCCGCTATCAGCAGGAAATACTGAAAAGTGAACGGGTGGTTTTATCGGAAAATCCTGAAGCTGCGCGTGAAACCGCCAAAGAGGAACTTAAAGACACCGAAAAGGATATTAAAAAAGCCCGCCGCGCCGCCTCGCGTTTCGACCGGAAAACGCGCAAAAATGTGCAGAACCAGAAAGACAAAGTTCGCGAAATTGAAAAACAGCGCATAAAAGTGGAGGAACTACAAAACAAACTCGATAACATCCGATGATTAAAAGGAACTGAAAGGATGGTATCACTCAGGTGAAAAAAGTGATGTCATCCTTTTTTTATTTGAAGACTTAAATTTCTGTCAATTGTAACTGCCGGCTGCAACTGCAAACTTAAACTAACATGCAACTCAAAATTGCGACTGCAAACTTCAATTGTTTTTCAAGGTCGAATTTCCACCACCGCACCGTTTTCAGGATTCCAGATATCGAGTTTGTCGGGAATATCAAACGGATTTTCGTTCGGAACAGAAGCAACTTCCTCTGCATTATCTGTTTTTATTGTTCTTACTTCAGCTTTTTTGCTGTCCATAAAAATCCATTTAAACTGGTTAAAAACCCCACTGTCCCGCGTCCAGCTTTTCGTATCGTCATTTGCCCGAAGTGGCGCTCCCCAGCACCCTTCGCCCACATAAACGGTTCCTCTCCGGTTATCCCGTACAAAACCCTCATCACTTTTGCGTCCTGTTGATGGTTTCACCGGCCAGGTGGTTTTAACTGTATGCGCATCGCACTCTACCACCAGTTTTATCTGTTCGTCGTAAAATAATTTTGCCCAGTGCATGTATTGCATGTCCCCTTCCCTTTTGGTTGAAACATGTGGCCGCATGGGTTTATGGTACTGGGCTATTTTCCATCTTGCATTTTTGTTTTGGGCCAAATCCTTATTAAGCCAGGCGGTTTGATCCCCAGCTATGGAAATCTCGGTATTCAGCACATACGCACGCACCAGGTTGTCGCCAATGGTAATGGCGTAGTAAATTTTTTCCGATGGGGTATCGAACAGGTGATAAACCATTTCGTTGTTGGGTTCATGATTACCCCTGGCCGCAATTACAGGATACATCCTGCCGTTGTCGCTGATGGTTAACTGCCAGTCTTCCAGCCAGGCCTGCCATTGTTCCGTGGTGCCGCTAACGGTCATGTCGCCGCCAAAAAGTACGGCATGAGGTTTCAGCTTACTCACCAAAAGGTTGGCATTGCGGCGCGGTACGGGATTGTTCCGTGAATCCCCGCCTGCGATAAACGACAACCGCGAATCCGGTTCCATGGGCGCGGTTTTAAACCAAAACCGTTTGCTTACCCCCTCGCTGTCTTTTATCACAAAATAGTAGGCCGTATTGGGGGTAAGATCGGTCAGTCGCACAAAATTATTTTCCATTTCTGCATAGTGCACCGTCCGGTCGGGTTTCACATTCAATTTGTAATCTTCCCAGGAAACTCCGTAATCAACATCTCCGTAATATACTACCGGATTTTCGCCTGAAATCTGTTCCCAGCCAATAACTATTGATGTGGCGGGATTATCCCTTAATGTAAGGCGGTATTTACCGGTTTTTGAAAACGACGGTGCCGAAATTCCAACAAGAAAAATGAAAAGGAAACCGCGCATAAAATATTTCTTAATGGTAAATGAATTAAACATAGCTTCTGTAATTTATGTTGTAAAAAATCTGACGTCGATTATATTTACAGTCAAACTGTTCCGTTATGAATTTTAAACATTCAAATATCCAATTGGTTCACTTTACGTTGCGCCTGGCAACTTTCCTGCTGTTTGCCGGCCGGGCATGGCAGCACCTGTTTTGGGATGCACCATTCAGGGCACTGTTGTGGGACCAGAATACCATGGAAAGCATAGTGTTGTTTTTTCGGGGCGGAATCTGGCAGGAGTACGTGACCAGCGCCGCTACCGACCGGTTTATTCAAACAGTAATTACCGGTTTTGGAATTTTTTATGCTTTGATGGCCCTGGTAACCTTGTTCATTCGGAGCCGGTATGTTAAACGATTTTTGTGGTTGTACATTCTCTCCTCTGTTTCGCTGGTTTTTCTCGCTGTATTATACACCATGGAAAAGTTTTATCACGTGGGCCAGTTTTTTGAATATACCATCCAGTTTCTGCTGCCGTTATTTTTCTGGTACACAATAGCACAAGGGGTTAACCTGTTCAGGCTGCTGTTGGTTATGAAAATAGCCATAGCACTCACTTTTTCCGCGCACGGTTTATATGCCACCGGGATTTATCCGCAACCCGGAGTGTTTGTGGATATGTTTATTTCCATGCTCCATGTTTCCGAACCGGTGGCCATAAAAATGTTGTTCTTCGCCGGAATCCTCGACTTTGTGGTATCGGTTGCCCTGTTTGTTCCCCGGCTGGCCAGATATGCATTGCTGTATGCCGCACTTTGGGGCGGGTTAACTGCCGTTGCACGAACCTGGGCAAATTTTTATTTCGATTTTCCC
Organism: Mariniphaga sp.; assembly: GCF_041687215.1. NCBI lineage: Bacteria > Pseudomonadati > Bacteroidota > Bacteroidia > Marinilabiliales > Prolixibacteraceae > Mariniphaga > Mariniphaga sp. Next base: position 18,799 of record NZ_JAWLCI010000023.1, on the reverse strand, counting down.
CTCAACAGTTTACATCAGAATTTATATGAAACCCTCTTTCGGCTGCCCCACATGCTGGTTCCGCTGGCAGCGATTATTATTTTATTTCAACTAAAGGAATTCCGGATGTTGCATTCCACGCAGTAGCTCTGTCATTTCGGGTTTTCAGCAATTTTTTTGGGCATAATGAGTCGATGACAATAAAGTTCCAAAATCCAAATCACAAATCGCAAAACCGCCTGCCAGCTCGACTAATACATTCTGGCGGGAATGACTTAGTCGGGCAGGTAAATTCCAATTTTCAAAACAAATAAATTCTGAAATTGACTTTGTTTCGATAATTGGTTTTTTAGTTTTTGGAGATTATTTGATAATTGATTTTTGGTAATTGGTATTTTGCTTAAAAAAATATGTCATTTGCAATCCCGGTATTCCGGGAGAGAAATCTGTTAAGGGTTAATTGCCATTGAAAACTGCCTGCCCGACTGACATCATTCAGGAGGGCTCACTGCTCCCTCGCCCTCACCGGGTAATCAGGCCTTTCAGGTTTCACCGGCGGGTTTTTCTCCAACTGCTCCAGTGCTACCTCAATGGCTTTCTCCAGTTGCGGGTCTCTGCCTTTAATAACTTCTGCCGGCCAAATTTCCACTTCAATTTCAGGCGGAACACCCACATTTTCAACAATAAACCCGTCTTTGGTCCAAATGGCCAGGTTTGGCGCCATTACCATGCCGCCGTCCATCAATTCCAGAAAGCCCAGCGTGCCTGCCAAACCTCCCCAAGTTGTTTTGCCCGCAAGGATTCCAACATTAAACTTGCGAAATATCCAGGGCAGCATATCGCCGCCGGAACCTGCCGTTTCATCAATAATCATCACTTTGGGACCCTGTATGGAGGCGCTGGGAGTTTTCAAATCCTTGCCATACCGCATGTTCCAGTACGACTGGTAAGGGCGGGTGAGCAAATCGATATAGTAGTCGGCAATCAGTCCGCCGCCGTTAAAACGCTCATCCACAATGATGACCTCTTTATCGGCCTGCGGGAAAAAGTACCGTTTAAAATATTCGTGCCCCTGTGTGGTGGTATTGGGCACATACACATAAGCACCCCTGCCCCTTGCCCTCTGCTCTTTCCTCAAAGCAGAAACATCCCTTCGGGTGAAACTGTTACCTTTGAATGGACCAATTTTTATACAAATGCAATTAAGGAAGGAATATTTTGAATGTATCGATGAAGCTTTTCCGGAAGAGGAAGAGCGCCGCCAATGGGAAAAAATACAGCCCGTTTTCGATGAATTTGAAAAATATTTACGCTCCAAAAATTACAACGATCACCATATTCAGCGGCACCTTGAATACAGTTCGTTTTTTGTAATGAACTACTTTTTTGTTTACGAAGATTTATTGTCGGTGTTGGAAATCGATGACACCACCATCCGGAAATTTCTTGGGAACTGGTACATCAGAAAAAACCTTACTGCAAATTTGAAGGAGATGAAAGAAATTCTTTCGGCGCTTTTCGATTTTTTTGAATTTATATACAACAAAGAATTCATGGATATGGAGCAATTCGAAAGTATAAAACAGGTTTGCAAAGACAAAGGTTGGTTTGAATACAGACTGAAAACATACAAAACAGCGGACGGGAAAGATTTTAAAGTATGGATTGACGAATACAATTACGACTGGTAAACCGGCGGCTGGCTGACAGCTTCTGTATAAACACTTTATATTCCAGAAAAGGAAATCATAAATCGGTTAGAGTACGGAAGGAAAGGATGGCATCCCTTTTCTCATTATGGCTGTAAACGGTTTGTTTTTTACCAGACTTTTCCAATACCAGGGATGCTATCCTTTTTTCTTACTTTCCTCTTCGCCAACTGCCAACTGCGACTGCTCACTTCTTCCTTCTTCCCCGGAAAAACAATTCGTGCAGTGTTTCAACTTTTATGTTGGAAGCATTTTCTTCAACTGTGTTGGGAAATAAATTGGGAAATATTATTCCGGTAGTAATAAATGCTGCACCTGAATGCAGTATAATTGCTCCAATTCCTTCTCCCGACCAGGCAAGAATCAGCCATCCTCCAAATACTGCATAGGCACCGAAAACGAATAATGTCCCTGATACCAAAATATTCAACACCAATGGATGCCGTTTTATTTTTTCAATGTTTTCAGTTCTTTTACCGCATTTGAAGCAGCATCGGCAAGCATAGTAATGTCGCTGCTGTAAACCGCAAAACGAAAATCCCTGTTTATCCACCGGGTAAGCATTTCCTGTTCGAACATTAAAATTCCGGCTACTTTGTTATGTTTTTTGCAGGCTGCTGCAACTTTTTCAATGGCTTCCACTTCGGACGGATGGTTGATTTGCCCCGGAATACCAAGGCTGATCGATAAATCGAACGGGCCAACAAATATGCAGTCCACTCCTTCAACTGTAGCAATTTCACTGATGTTTTCGATTGAAGTGGTGGTTTCCGCCTGCACGGCAATAAAAGTATTTTCGTTGGCCTGTTTCAGGTAGTCGGGAGCATTCACTTTTGCATACAAATTATGCGGACGGCGCAAAGCGGCGCCCCGGTTTCCCATGGGCGGATATTTGGCATGTTGAATAACTTCACGTGCTTCGGCGGCGGTATTTACCATAGGAACAAGTAATCCGGCAGCACCTGCATCGAGGGGTTTCAGAATACTTTCCCGTTTGATTTCCGGAATCCTAACAATTACAGAAATGTTCGCTCCCCGGGCCGCGGCAATCATGTGCGAAATGGTTTCGTAATTGTACGTTCCATGCTCGTTGTCGATAATGAAAAACTCAAAACCGCATTGCGCCAGCATATAAGCAATATTGGGATTACGGATTTCCGAAATGATGGTTCCCAGCACCAGTTCTCCATTCAGGAGCTTTTTTTTGATTTTATACATGGTACACTTTATATAATTTTTACCTTATTACCTTATTGCTCTCCAATACAAACCTCTAATTAAATATTAAAATGGTCATCGCCCGTCATGCTGAATTTATTTCAGCATCTGGCTGTCATAATTTTTATTCCCAATTAATCCACAACAAGACACGGCCGTTTTGGATGAAACTTCCATCCCGGTTTCAGGAATTGCATGGCAATGGAATCGTCTCTTTTTTGCGATCCCACTTTATTATAGCGTTGATTTGCTTCTTCCACTTTTTTCATATCCAGTTCAATTCCCAACCCGGGGAGTTCCGGAATTTCCATCATCCCGTTTGTAATTTCGAAGGGTTTTTTCGTCAGTCGCTGACCCACCTGCCAAATCCAGTGCGTATCTATCGGAGTTACTTTTCCTTTGGCTGCCGCAGCGGTGTGCGCCATCATGGCCAGCGAAATATCGAAATGGTTATTGCTGTGAGAGCCCCACGTTAAACCCCAGAGTTCGCACAATGCGGAAACGCGCACTGCACCCTGCATCGTCCAGAAATGGCAGTCGGCCAGCGGAATATCCAGCGCCTGCAACTGAATGGCCTGGACAAATTCTGTAAAGTTGGTGGCAATCATATTGGTTGCGGTCGGAATGCCGGTTACCTTGCGGAATTCAGCCATAATTTCCCTTCCTGAAAAACCGTTTTCCGCACCACAGGGATCTTCGGCGTAGGTGAGTATTGATTTTAAAGGGGTCAGCCATTCAACGGCTTGTTTTAAACTCCACGCGCCATTTGGGTCAATGGTCAACCCCGCGCCGGGCAATTCTTCCGACAAGGCAACCATACAATCGCACTCTTCCGGTCCGTCGAGCACACCGCCTTTTAATTTGAACGTGGAAAATCCAAATTGTTCTTTTGTCGCTTTGGCCTGTTCAACAATTCCTTTTGCATCCAATGCTTCCTTCCGGCGAATTTGCTCCCAGTACGTACCTTCTTTTGACGGCGGCGGATAATTAAGCGTTGTTTTTTTCGCATCGCCAACAAAAAAAAGATATCCCAGCACTTCCACCTTTTTTCTTTGAATTCCATCGCCAAGCAATGTTGCAACCGGAACACCCAAAACTTTCCCGGTCAGATCCAGGAATGCTGATTCAACAGTCGTCAAAACGTGAATCATCACCCGCTGATCGAAGGTCTGGTTTCCCCGGCCACCATCATCCAACCCGGCAAATCTGGCCCGGATTGTATTCATTACTACATTGAGATCTCCCAATTTACTACCGATAATAAGTTCTTTGGAATCTTCCAGCGTTTTCCGAATGGCTTCTCCGCCGGGTGTTTCTCCAACTCCGGTATTTCCGGCATTGTCTTTTAAAACCACAATATTCCGGATAAAAACGGGGCCGTGACCGCCGCTTAAATTGAGCAGAAAACTGTCGTACCCGGCAACCGGGATAACTTTCATTTCTGTAACAATTGGTAAACTCATTTAAAAACGGATTAAAGTTTATCTTTTTAAAAAGACGGTTTACCGCGAAACTTCGGTATTGGCAATTTTTTCGTAGAATTTTACAATGCTCGAGTGGTCTTCCACATCGCAACCATCCTGTTTAATGGCCTGCATAATTTCCATTACCTGCGAAGCCAGCGGCAGCGGAACTCCAACTTTTCGGGAAGTTTCCAGTACATTACTCATGTCTTTCATATGAAGTTCAATCCGGAATCCCGGGGCAAAATTCCTGTCCATCATCATGGGTGCTTTTGCATCCATAACGGTGCTTCCGGCTAACCCGCCGCGGATTGCCTTATATACCAAATCGGGACTCACTCCCGCTTTCTGCGCCAAAACCATCGCTTCTGAAACCGCGGCAATATTTAAGGCAACCACTATCTGGTTGCAAAGTTTGGCCATGTTGCCCGCGCCAATTTCGCCAACATAAACCACCGAGCTGGCCATCGCCATCATAATGTCGTAGTTGGCATCAAACACTTCCTTTTTCCCTCCAACCATTACCGCAATGGTTCCTTCAATTGCTTTGGGTTCGCCACCGCTCACCGGAGCATCCAGCATTTCAACGCCATTTTTCGAGAGCGCTTCAGCAATTTCCCTGCTGGCCAGCGGTGCAATCGAGCTCATATCGATTAACACCGAACCTTTCGTTGCGCCTTCAATCAACCCGTTTTTCCCCAGGGCAACTTCCTTCACTTCAGGCGAATTGGGAAGCATCGTAATTATCGTCTTTGTTTTTGAGGCGAGTTCAGCCGGTGTTTCTGCTGATTCAGCGCCGAGCGCCTTCAACTCACCAGCGCTTTTGTTTTTGTTCAGAACGATTAATTCGTGACCTGCTTTCAGTAAATTTTTTGCCATGGGTTTCCCCATAATTCCTAATCCGATAAATCCTATTTTCATTTTTTTACTATTTAATTTGAATTTATAATTTCCTTTTTCAGGTAACCGGCCCGGGATTAAATAAAACCAAATCGTTGTGTAACCCCAGTTTATCGCAGGCGACAGTTTTTTTACCGCTGGCCACCTCTAAAATCAGATGAAAAAGTTCCCAGCCCATTTCTTCGGTTGTTTTTTCTCCGGTGGCAATTTGTCCGGCATCCAAATCAATGATATCGAACCAGCGGGTGCTCAATTTCGAGTTGGAGCCTACTTTTATAACCGGTACCATTGACAATCCGTACGGCGTTCCCCTTCCGGTCATAAATACGTGCATGTTCATTCCGGCAGCCAGTTGCAGGGTTCCGCAAATAAAATCGCTGGCCGGAGTGGCGGCAAAAATCAATCCTTTCCGGCGAATTTTTTCCCCGGGCCCCAAAACATCAACAATTGGACTGGTGCCCGATTTTGCCACTGAACCCAGCGCTTTTTCCACAATATTACTTAATCCGCCGGTTTTATTCCCGGGAGCCGGATTCGCACTTCTGTAAGCCTGCCCCTGCACCAGATAATCGTCATACCATTTCATTTCGTTAATCAGGGCATTTCCTACTTCTGCATTTATGGCTCTTGGAACCAGCAAATGAACTGCATCCCGTACTTCAGTCACCTCCGAAAACAGCACACTTCCACCGGCACGCACAATTAAATCTGCGGCAAAACCGGCTGCGGGATTCGATGTTATTCCCGAAAACGCATCACTTCCGCCACATTGCATTCCAACCACCAACTCCGATGCTGGGCAAATTTCCCGTTTGCGCCGGTTAAGTTTTTTCAATTGCTTTTCGGCCATCTGCATAATTCCTTCCACCATGGCATTAAACCCGGAAAACGCATCATCCTGCATGACCATGATATTTGAATTTTTAGGAGTGGCGGGAGAATCCGTTGCAGTTCCGTTGGCAAGTAAAAGACTTTCGGGACGCAGTTTTTCACAACCCAGCCCGATAATTAATACCTCTCCTCCAAAATTCGGATTGGTTGAAATATTCTGAATGGTCCTAATTGGAATAACTGCAGCAGGAACATTTATGGCAATCCCGCATCCGTAGGTGTGGTTTAACGTAACTACATCATCCACATTTGGATATTTCGAAAGGATTTCCTGCTTTATTTTTTTTACAACAAATTGCGTAAACCCGGCCACACACTGAACACTTGTAGTTATTCCCAATACGTTTTTTGTTCCCACACTGCCATCCTGATTCCGGTAACCCAAAAAAGTATAACCTTCCAGTTGTTCAGGTTTTTGAGGTATAAAAGCGGGCATCGGAATCGAATTCAAATCAGGGGCTTCGGGTTGTACTATTTTTGTTTCATTTACCCATTCGCCTTTTTGTATTTCGCAATTCGCAAAACCAATGATTTGCCCGTAACGGATAATTTTTTTCCCTTCACCTATATTTTGCAAAGCCACTTTATGTCCCATGGGGATGTTATCACGAAGCTGAATTCCGTTTTTAATGGTATCGCCTTTATTTACTCCACCTGAATGGACAATTATTCCAACGTTATCGGTTTCAGTGGTTTGAATTACGATATGTGTATCCGATTCGTTCATTTAAACCAAAGGTAAAACTTTCGACAAAATCATAACCGCAATCAACCCGGTAAATCCCATCACCAGTAACAGCATCGAAAAATAACGAATCGTTTCTTTTTCTTCCATTCCGCTCATTTTTGTGATAATCCAGTACCCGCTGTCGTTCATCCAGGCAAATATTTTAGAACCGCAGCCAATGGCCATGGCCAGGTAAACCGGATGAAACTGCAACCCGGAGCCGGCCAACCCGCTCATAATTCCTATGGCTGTTACCATGGCAACGGTTGCACTTCCCTGTGCCGTTCGCACGGCGGCTGTAATAAAAAATGCCATGGGCAAAAGTGCCATGTGGTAATTTGCGGCCAATCCTTCAATCCTGATTCCAATTCCGGTTTGCTGCATCATTTGTCCGAAAGCCCCTCCCGATGCGGTTATCAGAATAATAATTCCGGCGCTGGTTAACGATTCGAATACAAATTTTTTAAATTTTGGTACCTCTTTTATTTTAGACCAGAGTAAATACAGGGCAATGAATGAAGAAATGGCAAGCGCAATATTTGCATCGCCCACAGTTGCGAAAACTTCTGCAATGCCTTGCTGAAATGAATTCAGGTTGGCGTTTGTTCGGCTCACCAGCATTTTTGAAATTGTATTACCGGTGATTAAAACAATGGGCAATAAAATGGGGAAAACCGAAATCCATAACCGCGGTAAATCCTTGTTTTCCTGGTCAGAAAACTTCTTTAAATCTTCCATGCTGATATCGGGCGTATCGCGCATGGGTAAATCCCATTTCCGGGTTACCCAAACCGAGTAGGCATATCCGCCGGCAACGGTAATTATCCCGATAACCAGTCCGCCGATTATCATGGTGCCAATATCAATCCCCATTTCTTCGGCAACAAATAAAGGCCCGGGAGTTGGCGGAACCAGGGAATGTGCCATAACCCCACCGGCAATAACCGCCATTAAATAAAGGCCGAACTTTTTGGGATTTCGCACTCCCATCGATTTTACAATGGGAATCATCAGGTAAAACACCGTGTCGAAAAAAACCGGAATAGCCAATGTAAAACTTCCGGATAACAGCGCCAGCGAAGTATTCTTTTTCCCAAACAGTTGCAGCAACCCGCGGACAATACGCTCGGCGGCGCCGCTTTTCATCAGCGAGGTTCCAATTATGGAAGCGAACGCGATGAGGATACCAATTTTTCCGCTTGTGTTTCCAAAAGCCGTTGCCAGCCGGGTTCCAATTCCCATTGCTGACATGGATTGCGCTTCCTGTTCCGAAACCCCGCTGTGAACGGCATAGTTGTAAATGAGTTCGGGAGAGGTAAGCAGACCGGTTACCATGGCGGCAATGAGCAGCGAAATAACAGCATGAAGTTTTAACACGATAATGCAAAATAAAACCACTACTGTTCCTGCTAAAATTATAAGAATTGGATCCATAATCTTTTAATCAACCTTACGCTTTACAGGTTAAATGTAAAAGAAATTTTTCAGGCAGCAATTTATTCAAAAGTAAAATCAACCAGCATGATTTCCGATTTTCCGGCGGTTTTAACCGGTGGCCCCCACAAGCGCAACCCGCTGGTCACAAAAAAATGCGTATTTTCTATTTTCCTGTATCCCCAACTCAGGTCGTACATCCGGCCAATAATAAAATTCAACGGAAAAAGTTGTCCGTTATGTGTATGTCCCGAAAATTGCGCGTCAACCGGTGTTTGGCTCACTTCCTGCAATTGTGTGGGGCGGTGATCCAACAGAATCAGGGGCAAATCAGCCGGGTTGGTTCCCAAAACTTCGCGCACCGTTTTACGGCTTCTGAAATGCTCATCGTATCTTCCTGCCAGGTAAAACGAATCGTTTAATTTGATAATTGAATCGTTAAGCAGGGTTATTCCTGCTTTTTCGAAAAAAATCCCATCATCCTGCCTTGCATAAAATTCATGATTTCCGAGCACTCCAAATGCCCCGTATTTTGTTTGAATACTTTTTAGTGCCGATTCAATTTCCACTGAAGTTGCAGTTTCGCCCCGGCCTTCAACAATATCGCCACCATACAGCATAATATCGGGTTGCAGCGCATTTACCTTTCGTACAAATTGATTCACAAAACTCTGCCTGGTTTTTTCCTGGATATGAAAATCGGCAACAAAAGCCACCCGCAGTTTTTCAATATCCGAGCTCTTTTTCGGAATAACGATGTTATATTTTGAAACCCGGATGGTATTTACATTGATAACGCCGCCAATTACTGTTGCCATTGATATAAACAGTATGGAAGAAAATGCAATCAGTCGAAATGAAAAACTTTTTCGAAGTTCTGCCGAAACTTTTTTGAAAATCAGGTTTAGCAATAAAAATAAATCGAAAACAAGTACCGATAAAAAAAGGTACAGAAAAAAGGGCAAAATATAGCCTGCAACGGTTGATAAAAATTGCGAAATAAAATCGGTATTATGCCTTAAAAAGTTCTGAGATACTGGATAAATAATGGCCAGCAGCAAATAAACCGCGATATACCAACGTCGGTAACTTTTGGAAATAAACAGGTTTTTTATGCGAAAAAAAACATAAATGTTTGGAATAATAAAAGCAAGGGTAATATATAAATGAAACATGATTTGCGTTCTGTAAATTTATTGCGGCTCAATATATAAATTTCCGGCGGTTTTTGTTTTACAGGTTGCAGGTTCCAAGTTCCAGGTTGCAGGTTTCGGGTTCCGGGTTTCGGGTTTACTTCGTGTGCAAAGGGCAGTTGGGTAATGGTGGGGCGTGACGGCTAATAATATGTAATCCTACGTTTATTTATACATCTATGGATTTATGATTCAATTGTGTAACTACGTTTAATTGATTTTTATCTGATGAAACAAAAGTCCAATCCAGTTCGGCAATAATTCTCCAACCAGCTACATGTAGCGCATCAAGTGTTCTTAATCCGGAAGTTTTTCCAAACTTTTTTATTAATTCAAATGCTTCTTTCATTATGTCAGAACCTATTGGAATTAAGTTAAAATACGTCATTTGTTTTTCAATGGCATTTTGAATTTTTTCAAGGTTTTCTTCATGAATTTGATTGTTCCTGTATTTTCTGTAAACTGCACTTTGTAGTTCAATTAATGCCAAATCGAGTGCATAAATATGATTTGCAGGATCTGTTACAAGTTCTTTTACGGTCTCAGAACCTGTTTCATCGCTAAAAAGCTTTACCAGGGCTGATGTGTCGAAAAATAAATTCATACTATTAAAATTGTCTGTTTTTAAAGGTATAGTATGCGCCATAAGGCATCACTTTGTGAGAACTCGCGTATCGAGAACTATCGGGTTTAATCATTCTGCTGGGTGTTCCGCCAACTGGCGGATTACATGCTCGTTTCATAATCTGTCTTCACGTCCCAGGTTAATATCATTTGAAGTCAGTTGATGGTTCTTCATCAATTTGATAACCTGTTGGTAAGGGTGTTTTTTTGAGGATATTGTTTTTTTTTCAATGGCCGGATTTTTTCTTCTTAAAGAATCAATTACTAACTCGACCACTCTCAGTTCGTAGTTATCGAGTTTATCAACTTTAGCTTTTATATTTTCTTTAAGTATCATGTTGCCTTACATTTAGTTATAAAGATTAACAAAGGTAATTCAATTTACTGAATTTTAAAACAGGTTTTTGAGAGTATTCGGGGTGGTTGAAATGGCAAATTGAAAAATGGTTCCGGGTTCCATGTTTCAAGTTTCGGGGGGATGCCATCCTTTTATCTTCCTTTCCTCACTGCCCACTGCGACTGCGACTGCTCCCTTCCTCACTGCCAAAAACTATTCGGGAAGTGTTTCCACTTTTATATTGGAAGCATTTTCTGCAACGGTATTGGGGTATAAATTGGGAAATATTATTCCGGTAGTAATAAATGCTGCACCCGAATGTAGTATAATTGCTCCAATTCCTTCTCCCGACCAGGCAAGAATCAACCATCCTCCAAATACTGCATAAGCGCCGAAAACGAATAATGTTCCTGATACCAAAATATTCAACACCAATGGGTGCCGTTTTATTTTTTCAATAGTTGAAATCGGAATAAAAATATTGTTAATCATAACCTGATTATCATCAGCAATAAAAAGATCCCCTTTCATTTTTTCACCCTGAACCGTTTTAATTTTCACCCTTTCGTTTTATTTGAAAACGGTAACTTTTCCGGTTTCAACATTTGAAATGCTAAGAACTTTTTCCTGCGAAAACGCACTGAAAACAACAAGAAAACAAACAGCTCATATTAATGCCTTCCTAATTGAATGTATTAAACGATGAATTTACAAGAGAAGTGTGGTTTTAGTGCGTTTACCTGCATTTGGCGGGGTACCTGTTGCCAATGCCCTGCGAATTTGTAATTTTGCCAAACCAATTTATCTTTCGAAAAAATAACAGGGGATGAAAAATAAAATTTACATTAAACAGTGGATGGAACTAAAACCGTATAAAAATCCAACAGTTACCGATAGTTATTACCTGAAGCTCTCCAACGAAATAAAAAACAGTTTCATTTATGATGAAACCATCCTGCTCTCCCGATTCCTAAATCCGGAAGAGTTGGATTTGCTGGCCTGTTTTCTGGCTTCGTGGTTCGAAGATGTAATTTCCGGAATTGGTGTTTGGAAATCATTTCTCGATATGCATAAACAACACTACGGAAAAGTGCTCCCTTTTTTTGATACTGAAAATTACATTGAGGATGAAATCAACGAAGAGGATGTGGCTTTTCTTGTCTGGTATTTTCTGAATTCCGTGCAGGAGGAAAATTTTGTGAGCCCGTTCAACGAATTTATAAGCGATACAGCCTCTGCAGTTATGGAGGTTCTGGAAGAAAAGTATGAATACGCACCCGAAAACAACTACCTGAAAACGTTTTACCGTCTGGATAAAAATGAAAACGATTTTTACTTAGCCCGAAATTTAATCGACACCCTGCTTTTTAAAACCTGGTTGTTTTTTCCCGACACCCTGCGTGAACTCAGGTTAAAAGGTGCAGAGATAGTAGAAAATGCGGGAAACGACGAAAACCTGATGTCTTACCTGAACGATAACCGCGACAGTTATCTGCATACCGCTCACACCCGTTTAATGAGCATAAAGGGGAAAGATTGGGCGGCAAAAATTGTGGGCGACAGCCATCCGCTGAGCAGCGCATTTAGCAACATGTCGCAGCGGGTGCAGGGGTATTTTTTATACAAGGGACAAAACAACGAGGTAATTTTTCTCGAGCACATTGCTTCCGGTAAAAAGTTTGAAATGACAAAAAAATCATTCGACCATTCCGCGAAGTTAGTCAAACCCAACACCATAGTATTTATCGGATTGGTAAACTGGATGGACGAATGGTGGTTTTCCGGGGTTTATGTCCAGAACGAATACAATGCCGAACTGGTGAGCGACGAAAAACAGTCGTTACAAAGCCGGGCACAGGTTAATTTTCTCGACCATGAAAGGTACGATGCCAAAAAAGATCTGCAAAAACATATGGAGGCGTTCATAAAATTCAATAACGGTTCTCAGATTGCCTTTATGCCTACAGGTGAAATTGAACCCTTCACCCAGGCGTTTTTGGATTTTTTCAATAACTCGCTGGCAAAAACCAGCAGGGAAAAGGAAGAGGCTTTTGAACGGATGCGCAAACAGGTTTTTCAGGAGAATTCGTTTGCCGAAGTCAATCTGGAAGAGAAGGCCGAAACCGCGCTTGTATTTTTTAATCCCAACTCCGGAGCTGAAATCGGGTTTGGTCTCAACAATGCTTTTCCGTTGCCTCACAACCCCTATTTCGACGAAAACAACAGCAACGAAGATGTGCTGCATCTTCTGGTTTCGGATGAGCTGTCGAAAGAACTGGTGATGTACTGTGTGGAAAACTGCAGGGAAAAACTGCCCTTTTTTAACCAGTTTCCCGGAAAACTTTACCTGGAAGACATCGACTTTTTGCTGCGTTTCTGGAAACGTGGCGGCTACCACTCCAAACCCCAGATTACCTATACCGGAGAGGAGTAATGTTATTCTCCGGCGGATAGCATCCCTTTTTCCATTCGCAGCAAATTTTTTGCAATGCCAGGGATGTCATCCTATTTTTCCCGATGTAAATTACAACTAAAAGTTACTGCGACTGCTCCCTTCCTCACTGCCAAAAACTATTCGGGAAGTGTTTCCACTTTTATATTGGAAGCATTTTCTGCAACGGTATTGGGGTATAAATTGGGAAATATTATTCCGGTAGTAATAAATGCTGCACCCGAATGTAGTATAATTGCTCCAATTCCTTCTCCCGACCAGGCAAGAATCAACCATCCTCCAAATACTGCATAAGCGCCGAAAACGAATAATGTTCCTGATACCAAAATATTCATCACCAATGGGTGCCGTTTTATTTTTTCAATAGTTGAAATTGGAATCAAAATATTGTTAATCAAAACCTGATTATCATCAGCAATAAAAAGATCCCCTTTCATTTTTTCACCCTGAACCGTTTTAATTTTCACCCTTTCGTTTTGTTTGATAACGGTAACTTTCCCGGTTTCAGCATTTGAGATACTAAGAACTTTTTCCTGCGAAAACGCACTGGCAGCAACAAAAAAACAAACAACTAAAAACGATAATGCCTTCATAATTGGATGAATTTAATTACTCCCGCAAGGAGTTTGCTGCAATTGAGTGCAGCAAGAATGTAACATTCCATCCAGGAAATTGTTCCTGAATTCGAACCTTTTCCTTTACCCGAAGGCAACCCGAAACCCAAAATCCTGAACTTTTACTAACCTGCAACCTGCAACTTTTCCTAACTTTGAACCTTAAACTTTAAACTCGAAACTGCCGTGGCCGACGTGCACAACAAAGCGACCCGCTCCTTCAACATGAGCCGAATTAAGGGCAAAAACACAAAGCCCGAATTGAAAATCAGCGAAGCTAAATGCTGGTGGGGAGCGGATGCCAGCGGCATCACATGTTTATAGAAGATATTATGTGTTGAAAATTCGACTCCAGCCGGAGTCGCACCTTCCTGTTCCACAAAATATTTCTATAAACATTCAAATTCCCGATAAACCGGGACAAGCTCTCCGGATTTGTTTTTGCCATTTTAAGCTTTTAATTTTATAGGTTTCCATTCGGTATTGATTTTATGGACGTACACAATAAAAATACTAGGAGCTACAACATGAGCCGCATAAAAGGCAAAAACACAAAGCCCGAAATGCTGGTGCGGAAATTCCTTTTTGCACATGGCTTTCGGTACCGGCTTAATGTAAAAACCCTGCCCGGGAAACCCGACATTGTTTTACCCAAATACAAAACCGTTATTTTTATTAACGGCTGTTTCTGGCACGGACACAAAGGCTGCAAATATTTTGTGGTTCCCAAAACCCAAACCGAATGGTGGCTGAACAAAATTAAAGACACCCAAAAGCGCGACCGCGAAGCCGAAATTCAGTTGAATGTGCAGGGATGGAAGGTGATTACACTTTGGGAATGCCAGTTGAAACCGAGTCAAATTGAACAGACGTTAAACGAATTAATACATATTATTCAACATAAATTCCAAGTGTGACTCAAAGTCGGTTGACTAATGAGTCACGTCCTCCTACTTTTATGCTTCATGAATCCACAGGAAATTTTTGGCAAAAGGATTAAATTTTACCGGACACAAAAAGGCTTTTCTCAGGAAGAACTTGCCTTTAAAGCTGGACTTGACAGAACCTATATTGCCAGTGTCGAAAATGGGAAAAGAAATGTTTCCATTCGAACTATTGGTAAATTTTTAAAAGCGCTTGACCTTTCCTTTTCTGAATTTTTCCGGGATTTCGAAGTATAAACCGGAATATGAAATAAAATATGTCTATCCCCGTAATAGATTTGTTTGCAGGTCCAGGAGGTTTGGGAGAAGGATTTTCCTCCGTTACTGATGATGATGGAATTCGTTTTTTTGATATAAAGTTGTCTATCGAGAAAGATTTTTATGCCCACCAAACACTTGAACTCCGGAGTTTTCTAAGGCAGTTCCCTGTTAACCAGTTTCCAGAAGAATATTATCGAATGGTAAAGGAAAATGATTATCATAAAAGGGATCAGTTGAAAAAGGAAATGTTCGATTTGTATGAAAAGGAATACAAAGCTGCAAGAGATGAGGCCTGGCAATGCGAACTGGGTCACGAAGATTTTCCGCCGGAAGTTGTAGATACAAGAATTGAAACTGCATTAAAAGGAAACAAAAACTGGGTATTAATTGGTGGTCCGCCATGTCAGGCATATTCTGTTGTGGGCAGATCGAGAAACAAGGGAATTTCAGAAGATGATTCACGTGTTTTTTTATACCGTGAATATTTAAGGATAATTGCCAGACATCATCCAAAAGTTTTTGTGATGGAAAATGTAAAAGGTTTGTTGTCGGCAAAGTTAAACGGAAATAAAATTTTTGACTGGATAAAAAAAGATCTGAAGAATCCCGGAAGACTTTTTCCCGGACTTGATTCACCGAATTACAGGATTTATTCATTTGTGAAAAACCCTTCTTATCTTGATGATGATGGTAATCCGGTTTATGATAAGGATCAGGATTATTTGATTAGATCAGAATTGTATGAAATTCCACAGAAAAGACACAGAGTAATACTATTGGGAGTAAGGGAAGATACTGATTTCAAAGTAAGTCAGATTCCCTTAGGCAAAGAAATTACGCTGAACTCAGTATTAGATGGTCTGCCCAAAATTCGAAGCGTACTGGGCCGTGAGATTAAAGAAGAAATACTAATAAATGGCAGGAAAAAAAGGATTTATAATAAATTACCTGATAACAACAATAACTGGAAAAAATACATCGAGCAATTTAAAAATGATTTGAAGAGATGGCCTCAATTTGATGAAATAAAAAATATAACACATAAAAAAATTGAAATAGATTCATCAGGGAATAATTATATTCCCAGCAAAAATACAATTGAAATAAATCATCCATTATTTGGCTGGTTTTATGATCCCAGATTAGAAGGTGTAATTCAGCATGAATCAAGGTCACATCTTTTGGATGATTTAAGACGTTATTATTTTTATAGTATATATAGCAAGATATATAGTACGTTTCCAAGATTAAAAGATTTGAGTTTTTTCGATGAAAAATTATTACCCAGACATAAAAATGTTAATGAAGGATTATTCGAGGACAGATTCAGAGTTCAATTACCAAACAGACCTGCAACTACTATTACCAGCCATATATCAAAAGACGGACACTATTTTATTCATTATGAACCTGAGCAATGCAGGAGTTTTACGGTAAGGGAAGCAGCACGTGTCCAAACCTTCCCCGATAATTATTTTTTTTGTGGTGCAAGAACTCAACAATTTCATCAGGTTGGAAATGCTGTGCCCCCATTTTTGGCATACAAATTAGGATATATAGTAAAAAATGTAGTAAAAAATATATAGAAATATTTTGTAGTTTATTTTTATGTAAATATATTTGCTGAAAATAATTCAAAAATGTAAATATTATGACAGCAAAAACGAAACGTGAAAGGTTTGAAGATGTGGCTGGAAGTCGCGTGCAAATGATCCTGGATAAACTTGAAAGTTTGTCAAAATGTGCTAATAAAAGGAACTATGAGTTCGATAAAGATGATGTGGATAAAATGTTTAAGGCAATTAACGACGAAGTAAAAAGGGTTAAAACATTATTTGAAACTGAACTTGATACTGGAAATAAAGACAAGAAAATTTTTAAATTTTAGGCTTATGAATAATCCTAACTGGATTTTTGCATCTACAGGTGGAGGTTTTGAAGAAGGTATTAATAATACTTTGACAGAGCACTTTGAAGGAAACTATAATTATTATTTGGCACGGGAAATAATTCAAAATTCAATTGATGCTAGAGACAGAAAAAATGAGCCTGTCAAAGTATGTTTTTCTAGTCAAAGATTTAGTCGGAATGAATTTCCGGGACACGAAAGGTTTACCGAAATACTTGATTTATGCCTAAAATCTCATTCGAATAATCCCAAAACTGTGCAATTCTTCCAAAATGCCATGAATCTTTTTAAAAAAGATGACTTATGGGTTTTGAAAGTATCTGATTACAATAGTACTGGTCTATATGGTGGTGATAAAGAAAGAGATAAACCATGGTACAGTTTGGTCAAATCAAGAGGTGTAAGTGGAAAATTTTCTGGTGAAGGTGGGTCTTTTGGTCTAGGTAAAGGTGCTGCATTTGCGGCTTCTGAATTTAGAACTGTATTTTATTGTACAACAAGTAAAAAAGATGCTAAAAGTCGATTTATTGGGGTCTCAATACTTGTGAATTTTGATGAAGATGGTGATACAAAACAATCAATTGGCACATTTGGACTTAAAAATCAACAAACAATTTATGATCCAAAATTGATGGGGGATTTTTGGAGAAAAGAAAAAGGTTTGGATATTTATATAATGGGCTATAGAATTGAAAAAAACTGGAAAGATGATTTAGCCAAATCAGTATTAAGAAATTTCTGGTACGCAATAGCAAATGAAGATTTACAAGTATCTATTGATAATTTAACCATTGATTTTAATAACCTTGAATCGTTATTGAGTAAATATTTTATGGGGGAACCATTTAAGGATTATATTGAACCCAAAGGCAATCCTTTATACTTTTATAAATCAGTTTTAAGTAATACTTCCAAAAAATTTGAAAAAAATTTGAAGCATATTGGGAAATCAGTTTTTTATTACTTGCCTTTAGAAGACAGCTTAAATTATGTAGCAATGTTGCGAAAATCACATATGGTAATTTATTCAAAAGCATTTTATCAATCTACACCTTACGCTGGTGTTTTTGTATGTGATGATCAATCCGGAAATGAGATGTTGAAAAAAATGGAGCCTCCGGCACATGATAAATGGGACCCTGCAAGATTTAAACCAGAAGGTAGAAAAATTATGGATGAAATCGAAATGTGGATTCGAACTTGCTTAAAATCAGTTAAAAAAGAAAAGAATGAAGAAATTTCAGATATGCCAGAGCTTGCAAAATTATTGCCCTTATCTGATGACATTGAAACTACTACTTATAGTGATATATACTCTGAATCCAATTCTAATGAAGAAACATCAAAATTGATCTCAGACAATCAGAATTTTAAACTAAAGTCAAAAATTGATCCTTATAAAGTTTCGGTTTTAAATAAGGAGGAAACAGGTCTTGGAGGTACTGGTATTGTTGTTCGAACAGGAACAAAAAAAAGAAATAAAAACAACCAGAAAGCACCAGGTTCTGGAACAGGTAAAAATAGAGCTTTGGCAAGTCAAACAATAAATGCAAGAGTTATTGGCTTATCAGGAAATTTTACAAATCAAAAATATCTAATCCTAATAAAGAGCAATAAAAACGGAAAATGTAATCTTAAATTTAAAGGAGTTGGTGAGAATGGTAATGAGAAAATTCATATTACAAGTGTAATTGATTCAAGAGGGTTTAATTATAAAGTAAGCAATAATTGTGTTTATGGATTTTATCTAGATAAGGATCAAAAAGTTAGTTTGGAATTATCTCTTAAAGAAAAATTGAAATGTTCACTAATAATAGAAGCCAATGAAATTCAATAACAGAATGTATCCTCATCCAGTATTAGGAATTCTGGATGATATAAATGGTGAATTTAGTTGTAGCTTAACAGTTGAGTCAAATGATAAGAATATAATTTTAAAGCCAATAATACATATACAAAATACGACATTAGAAAATTATTTAAAGGAGGATAAAGTCTATGCTTGTGTTCACCTTTATTGCCGTGGCACATTATTTCGGGATAATTTTTTAAGGGTGGCGATCCGGTATTACGCAGATTTACAATAATTTGATCAAAAATTGCTCCTGCTTGTTAATATATAAACAACTAAAAATTAACAGTTA